>JBEKVU010000192.1:0-8247 GCA_049513775.1 Candidatus Acidiferrum sp. | reverse complement strand
AGCCTGCTTGCGGCTCCCCGAGGCTTATCGCAGCTTGCCACGTCCTTCATCGCCTTCTAGCGCCAAGGCATTCACCGTACGCCCTTAGTAGCTTAATCATAAAACTTACTCAATCCGTCTTCCGCTTCGTCGGGTTTGCACCCGTCTCTGCTTCTAACGTCCTGACTGCCATCACCACCATACTTCCCATGCTTCAAACTGTGCCGACGGTGGGTAACCGTCGCCAGGGAGTTTGATCCGGGCTTTCGAGAGTGCTGTTTCGTCAGGCAATCGATAAGTTCGCCTTTGTTTTCCACAGTTATGCTCGACTCGAGCAAAACTTGTAATCGTTCACACCATGACGTCCTTCCCGTCCTTAAACGGGGGAGGATTATCGGCATGAACTTGCCAGCGCTTTCTGTTGTCAAAGAGCAGTAGCCCTGATCTTGTCAGAGCCTCCCAGCATTCCGCTGAGAACTTTGTACGTCTTGCAAAAGCGAAGCTCGACAAATTCTAGCCCGTGGAACTCGTAAGGTACCTCACTATAGGATCGATTAACCGTTACCGGCTACGCGGAAGAACCGCCACTGACCCGACTGTGAATCCCCTGATTGGCTCCAGCTTTATGGGAAAGCCTCGAACCATTTGTGAGTATACGCGAAATCCTGTACACGTCAAGTGCTTCGTGCAAATTATTTTTTGCCCCCTGTGCACGCCTGTGCAAATCACATTTCGCCGCTCTGGGCGCGGCTTTTCGCTCTGCTCCGGCACCATGGGCGGTTCTTCTGCGTCGGCTACAATGGCCGCATGCCTGTGCGTGGCGGCTGGACATTGTTGGTCTGTGGCGCGGCCGGGGCGGTGGTGGGCTTCGTTGCGCTGGCTGTGGGGGCTGCCAGGGAGCCGACCTTGCCTGCGACTCTAGTCGCGGCGTTTTCGCCGGGCTTGCGCGCTGCAGAGCTACTCGTGCCGGACCGTCACGAATCGCTCGGCTGGACCTTCGGGTGGTTCCTGCGCATCGCCATCCTCACCAACGCGCTCTATTATTTTCTTCTGTTCTCTAGCGGGACCTACCTCGCAAGAGGGCTCTTAAAGCGGGGATCCACCAAGCCATAACCGGCGCGGCAAGGACCGGAGCGCCACGCGAGCCCGGACCTTGCGTGGCTAGACGCCGGCGCTCAGAAGCCCTTGCCGGCAACGATTTCCAGCAGCCGGAGCAGCGTGCTCCACTCTTCCGCCGTCAGCTCTTGGCGAAGTTTTTCGTCGGCCTCGCGGCGAATCCTGATGAGTCTTTCCCGGTAGACATTTCCCTTGGCCGTCAGCCTCACGAGGATCGCCTTTCCGGTTTTCGCCTTGCTCTCTGCGAGCAGACCTTCGCGAACCATGGTCTTAATGGCGCGATGTACCACGGTGCGATCCAGACCGAGCTGCGTGGCAATCTGGTTTTGGTTGCGTTCCGCGCCGCCTCGCAGTGTGGAGAGAATGAAGCCGCGGGTCTGCGAGCACCCGGTTTTTTGCTCCAGTTTTTTCCCGACGGAAAAATAGGCGGCGGCCAGATGCACCAGCACCGAGTCCTGCAAGATCTCGAGCGGAATTTGCGCTTGCTCAACGACGCTCACAGGACGGTCACCGTAGCATCGAGCGCGCGTCGCCACTGCGGACACTCTTTGTCCTCGGGCGATCTTTTGCCTAGCGCGATAACCATGACAATTTCATGTTGAGACGTAGTCAAGCCGAGGAACTTCGACAGCCGTCGCCCATCAAAGCCTTCCATAGGGCAGGTGTTTAGTTCGAGCGCTTCGGCGGCGATCATCAGATTCTCGCACGCCAACGACGCGCTCTTGGTTGCCCATTTAAACAGCCCTTGGCGGGACACGGGGGCCATGCCAGTAATTTTCCAAACGTGCAGCGCGCGCAGCACCACCCATTTAAGGCCACCGAAGACGTTCAGCCAGCCCTGCACGAAAAAATATTTGGCAAATTTGGATCTTTTCTCGTGCTTGGCAACCTCTTCGTCGGTGAAGCCCGCACTGCGAACCCACTGCAAATGTGCTTCGGTCGTCTCGCGCCAGGAGCCGATATCCGCCACGGCCACAACCAGTGCCGAGGCCGTCAGAGCGGGCCGCTGATTGAAGCACAACTCTGCGGCACGCTGTTTCATAGCGGGTGTCTGTACCCAATAAAATCGGTAGGGTTGACTGTTAAAGCTGGACGGCGCAACGCGCGCGGCATCCAGAATTTGCTCGCGCAAGGCGCGAGAGATTTCAACCGGCTGAAAAACCTTTATGGCTCTTCTCTGAAATAGCACATCGAGGATCGAATTCATCGCCCAGTCTCCATGTTGCCATTACAACATACTCGTGTTGCATGCGCAACATGAAAATGAAGGCCGCTCCGAGTGTCCCCATGCGGCTCGCCCCACCCCTTGACGGGACGCGACCCGGAAGAGATCTTAAAGCCGTCGATGGGGATAAGAGGGCGATTTGGTTAAGGCAGGGAAGAAGCTGAACCGGAACGCGCAAAGGCACGACGCTGCGGGAATCGTGGGGAGCACGACTCTCCCAAGGGCGCTCCCCACCATCCTTCCGGCAGCCCAACAGGACAGCCGAAGACGTTTGGCTTGGCGAATCATCCGTGGGTCGGTCAAGCCAATACGCAGGGTAGTGCCACGACATCAGAAATCGTTGCACCAAAAAAATTAAAATTTCGTAAACCCCGGCAGCACTCGGCCACCTGCGTTCTTCGGAGCAATCGAATTCTCCGAGTAAGCCGCTGACCAGCCGGACACCTTTGTGGTAGGCTCTGCCCTGCAAGCGGCCCCCAGGGGCATTTTCCGCAAACGAAATATGCAAAGTGCGCCGACGCCCCGGAGTAGGGGCGCGACCGCAGCAAGTGCTGGCAAGGAGAAAATGTATGTCCCGCTACCGTGGTGAAATCCCTCAGGTCGAAATGCCATCATGTGCGCCGTGCTTGCAAACGCAGGCGATGAGGCGGCCCGCAGCCACAGGCGCGGCATTCACGCCCCAAGCAAAGCGACCATCCGCGCGGGGGCTCGTCGCGCTGCAGCTCTTCGCCTTTCTGGCCTTGGCTGGTGCGCTGATCTCCTGCGGTCCCGAGCCCTACCACCAGCAGGACGAGCGGTACGTGCTGGTCGCCACCAGCACGGCACTGCCGTACTGGCAAGAAGCGCAAGCCGGGCTGCAGGACTCCGCGAAGGTGCTCGGCGTGAAAGCCGAAATGATCGGCCCGGAAGGCTTCGCGCCCGATAAAGAACTCGAAGCGTTTCAAAAAGCGGTAGGGGAGAAGCCCGCCGGTATCCTGGTCTCGGTAGCGCGTCCCGACGCTTTCAAGTCGGCCATCGACGCAGCGGTGTCTGCGGGAATTCCCGTGATTTGCCTGGATGCCGATGCGCCCGATACCAAACGCGTGCTGTTTATCGGGACGGATAATTTCCGCGCCGGCCAGGAAAGCGGCCGACGCATGGCGCAAATCCTGAAGGGCCAGGGCCGCGTGGCGATCGTCACCCTAGTCGGTCAGTTGAACGTTGAAGATCGCGTGCGCGGCGTCAACGACGCGTTGACGAAATTTCCCGGGATCAAAGTAGTGGCCACCATCGACGATAAGGGCGACGCTCGCGCGGCCAACGATCAAATCTCCAAACTGCTGGGCGGCAAGGACAAACCCGATGGCATCATCTGCCTTGAAGCGTCCGGCGGTTCCGGCGCCGCCGAAGCGCTGCATCGGCTGGACCTCACCGGTAAGGTGGCCATCGTGGCCTTTGACAAAGATCCCGAGACGCTCGACTTTATCCAAGGTGGAGCGATTAACGAAACCATCGCGCAGAAGCCGTACGTGATGGCGTATTACGGATTAAAGCTGCTTGACGATCTCCATCACAACGCGGTCCACGAATACAAGGACTGGCGGACCTCACCAGCCGCTCCGATACCAACCTTCGTCGATACCGGAACGGCGGTGGTCGACAAAGCCAACCTCGCGCAATTTAAGGAAGAGCTGGCTGCGCATCCCAAGCCGCTGTAAGGCTTGCGGTTTAGCCGCGATAAGCAGGGTTTCGCGCCCGATTTGTTGCCAGGCATTTCCTTGTCTCATCCCTTGTTGTGCTTGAAGTATTCCACCTGCTTAAGCCGCGCTGCAGCTTGCTTTTTCGTCTTGTACGGTCCCCCGAGATTCTTGCCCTTCTCGGAAACGACTTGATAACCGCCGGTAACTTTTTTAATCATGGTTGGGCCCCTTTTCCCTGGTAAAACTCGCGCCAGCCGCCCGGAAACTTCGACCGGGAACAGGATCGCGCGGAACAATGCCAACTCGAAATCGGCATATTCCCTGAGGAGCGTTTACCAGAAACGGTACGCTGGAAACGCGAGCGGAGAACCTCTAGTCGCTGCTGTGGTCCTGCGGCGCGGCTGCAGCATCCTGGGCGTTTTTTCGCACTCTCGTCGGAAGATAATACGGCGAGGAGACGGTAAAAATATTTTTATTCCCGCGCACCAGCAGCATCCATTCAAGGAGCCGGCCACGCTGATTGTGCAGAAAATATTCGTACCAGTGATATTCCACCAGCTCCGGAACCAGCACAACGATCTTACGGTCCGGATTTTTTTGCGATATTCCCAGCACGTATTGCACGATCGGCACGATGATAAAACGATAGGGCGACGGCAGAATTTCCAGTTTCGGCGGTTCGCAGCTGACCCCGTGAAACGCAGCGACCACGTAGCGCTCCCAATCGTCATGCAGAAGTTCGGAGTGTTCTCCCGGCTCGACGTGCAGCGCAATAATCTCCGGCGAAATCCGCGAGGCGAATTCCAGGGCTTGCTTGGTGATGGCGCTCCAGCGATCGAACGGAACGACAACCAGGGGAGGCGTGTGGCCAAGCTTGGGCGTCACCGGAATGCGGCAACTGGTCTCCACACTCACTGCGTGATAATGCCGGCGCACCAGGCGGAATAAGATCAGCACCAGCGGAACGAAGAGCAGCGTGATCCAAGCACCCTCAATGAATTTCGCCACCAGCACCACGACCACCGTGATGCCGGTAACCAACGCTCCCAGACCATTGACCAATGCGCTTTTCAGCCAGTGTGGGCCGCGCTTTTTGCGCCAGTGTTGCACCATGCCCGCTTGCGAAAGCGTGAACGCCAAGAAGGCTCCCACGGCGTAGAGCGGAATCAGCCGGTCGGTGACGCCCTGAAACAAAATTAGCAAAACTCCGCAGAGCACCGCGAGCGTCACGATTCCGTAGGTATACACCAAGCGGCGCCCGCGATAGCCAAACGCGTGCGGCAGATAATTATTCTGTGCGATGGCGCGGCACAGCCGCGGAAAATCCGCGAACGCGGTGTTGGCGGAAAACGAGAGCACCACCAAAATCGAAGCGATGGTCACGTAGTAGAAGATTCCTTTTCCGAAAACTGCAGCGATCAGCATGGAGAGCAAACTCTGATAGCCCGGCGCGCCGGGATCGGTCGCCACAATGCCGTAGGCTTTCACCAGATAGGAAATTCCCGCTAGTAAGATGGCCAGCAAGAAAATAATCACCGTAAGCGTCCGTTGCGCGTTTTTCACTCCCGGCTCACGAAATGCTTTTACGCCGTTGCTGACCGCCTCGACCCCGGTAAGCGCGGTGCATCCGCTGGCGAATACCTTGATCAGCAGCCACACCATCGCATAGCCGACGAACGGACTCCCCGCCGGCGGAACTGCGGGCAGGGGCGTAACCGGAACAGGGTGGCCGTGCGTCACCACCACGCGGATAATTCCCCCCACAATGGTGATCAGCAGCGTGCCAACAAAAAGATACGTCGGAATCATAAAGATCGAGCCTGCGTCGCGCACCCCGCGCAGATTAAAAATCGTGATCAGCACCAAAATGCCCACGCAAAAACTCACCGTATGCGGCTGCAACGAGGGCACCGCGGAAATCAGCGCGCCGACTCCGGCGGAAATTCCCACCGCCGCCGTCAGAATGTAATCCGCCAGCAGCGCCGCGGCCGCCAGCAGGCTGGGGAACGCACCTAGGTTGAACCGCGCCACCGTGTAGGAACCGCCGCCCGAGGGATACGCCGCGATCGTTTGCCGGTAGGAGAAATAAACAATCACGAGCAGCGTAATAATGGCCGCGCTGATCGGAACGATGTATTGCACGCCGAGCAGGCCAAGCGGGATCAGCAAACTGAGCGCGGCTTCCGGGCCGTACGCCGCCGAACTCAGCGCATCCAGGCCAAAAATTGGTATGCCCGCACTCGGGCCAATCTGTTCGGCGCGCTCTTCACTTGTTTGGATCGGTTTCCCAACCACCAAGTCCAGAATGTTCATCGGGTAGCTCCGGCAACTCGGGCGTCGAATCGATATCGTTCACGATCTGAATGGTCCATTTGTCCGGTCCATTTGTTCCGATTCCCGAAGCAAAGTCAATCCTGCCCTCACGCGTGCCGCGCGAATTAACGCCAGCGAAACAATCGCACCGCCAGAACGAAGCAGACCACCAGCCATGCGCTCAAAGTAGCCATCTCGCTGCCGAGCGAGGCCACGCCGGCCCCTTCCAGCATCACGGAACGCAGCGCATCGACCGACGCCGTCAGCGGCAGCGCATGAATGATGGGCTGCACCAGGTCCGGAAAGCGCCGCGCCGAAAAAAATACCCCACTAAGAATCCACATCGGCAGCATCACCGCGTTCGCCGCGCCGCTGGCCGCTTCATTGGTTTTCAGCCGCGCGGAAATCAGCAGGCCGATCGAACTAAAGGAAAGCGCCGCCACCACACACACCAACACAATGGCCGCCAGCGTGCCGCGCACGGGCACGCCAAAGGCCAGATGCCCAAACCCCACCAAAATCGAAATATCGAAAATCAAAAAAAGTAAACGCGAAAGCAGAAACGAAATTAGATATTCCGTGCGCGACATCGGCGAGGCCACCATGCGCTTCAAGAGTTTTTTCCGCCGTGCATCGATAATCGGAAAGCACACGCCCCAGATTCCATTGCCCATAATGTTCATGGCCAGCAGCGCGGGCAAAAGGAAATCGATGTAGCGCGATCCGGCGTGCGTCACCAATTTGTCCGCGGTTTGCACGGGATCGCGGCGGCCCGCCGCGCGTTGCAGGGTGTCGTCGACGAGTGCGCGTGCGGCGCGCCCATCGGGATTGGTGCTGTCAAAACGATAAATCACTTGCTCCGGCGAACGCGGAATCGCCACCAGCGCAACTTTTCCCGTGGCCAGTGCTCGATCCGCAGCTGCTTCGCCGCACACCGTAGCCGAAAGCCCGGCATTTTTCGCCACCGCGTCCGCCATCTGCTCTGACACCGCTCCATTCTCAACAATCGCGATTTTGATGACCTCCGGCGCGCGGTTGCGAAAGGCCACGCCCAGCCCGGTGGCCAACAAAATCGGAAAGAACAGCGTCCAGAAAACCGCCTCCGGTTCGCGCCAGAATTCCAGAAAACGAATTTTTGTCAGTTGATAAAGCGAGCTGCGGGCCAGCCACGAATTATTCATCGCGCAGATGCCGCCCGGTAAGGGATACGAAGACGTCTTCCAAGGTAGCCGAATGCGTGCGCAATTCCGTCAGCGTGATGCGGCTCTCGGCTAATTTGTCGAGCAGCGCGGGCAAGGTTTGGTGCAGCTCCGCCACCTGCAATTGCGTGAGATTTCCGACCGAGCTAACCGCGCGCACGCCGCGCAACTGTTTGAGCGCATCGAATTCCAGCGTCGCGCCGGTCGTCGCGTACTCGACAAGGTGCTCGACGCCCAGCGAGGCAATCAGCTGTCGCGGCGTGTCCAGGGCAATCACGCGGCCGCGATCCATAATGCCCACACGGTCGCAAAGCTTCTCCGCTTCGTCCATATAATGCGTCGTGAGCAGTATCGTCCGCCCGCCGCTTTTCAATTCGTTGATCAAATCCCACAGTTGGCGCCGGGCTTGCGGGTCTAGCCCGGTGGTCGGTTCATCCAGAAATAAAAATTGCGGGTCGCCAATCAGCGCGCAAGCCAGCGCCAGCCGCTGTTTTTGTCCGCCGGAGAGTTTGCCAACCCGCGCCCCGCGCTTCTCCTCCATCTGCACCATGCGCAGCAATGCGGGAACCTCCACGCTTCGCTCGTAAAAACTGCGAAAGAGCGCCAGCGTTTCGGCAACCGTTAGCTTTTCTGAGAAAGTGGTTTCCTGCAGCTGGATGCCCAGCATGTGCCGCAGTTCTTGGCCCTCTGACCGCCAATCGCGGCCCAGCAATTCCACCGATCCGCTGTCTGGATC
>JBEKVU010000191.1:0-7795 GCA_049513775.1 Candidatus Acidiferrum sp. | reverse complement strand
TGTGTCTTCTTCAAGCAGCAGCAGCGCGGCATCAAGTTCCGTCCCGAAGATGGCTTGCACGTCACCGTGCGCGGCTCGCTCAGCGTCTACGAACTGCGCGGCGAATACCAAATCTATATCGAGACCATCGAACCTGTCGGACTCGGCGCACTGCAACTCGCTTTCGAGCAACTCAAAAAGCGCCTCGAAGCTGAAGGCCTGTTCTCGCAGGAAAGAAAAAAGCCGTTGCCCATGCTGCCAAGTCGCATCGGCCTAATCACTTCGCCGCGCGGCGCCGCCGTCCGTGACGTCATCCGCATCCTGCGCCGCCGTTTCCCGAACGTCTGCCTCACGCTCTACCCCGTGCGCGTTCAAGGTGACGGCGCCGCAAAGGAGATCGTTGAGGCCCTGCGTCACTTCAATCGCAAAAGCGCCGTGGACGTCATCATCGTGGCGCGCGGCGGTGGCTCCATCGAGGATCTCTGGTCCTTCAACGAAGAAATCGTCGCTCGCGCTATCTCCGACTCCACGATTCCCATCATTTCCGGCGTCGGCCACGAAACCGATTTCACCATGGCCGATTTCGTCGCCGATGTCCGTGCCTCCACGCCGTCAGCCGCTGCAGAGCTGGTTGTTCAAACGCGCCGCGAATTCGATAAGCACATCGCCGAACTGCGCGAAGCCATCGCCAGCCTCATCCGTTATCGCCTGCTCGAATCTTCGCGCCGCGTCCACGAACTTGCCGGCCGACGCGGCTTTCGCCGCCCGCTCGATCTTCTCCGCCAGCAGCGCCAGCGCGCCGACGAAATGACCTCGCGCCTCGCGCAGGGCCTGCGCGCCCGCCTAGAGCACTCCCGCAAACGCTTCACCAGCGCGCACGTCCGCATCGTCTCGTTCGACTTCCGCACGAAAATAGCAGCGTTTTGTCGTCGCGTCGATGCGCATGCCGCGCGTATGGAAGCCGCGCTTCGCGCCAAAATCGAGCACTCGCAGAAAAGGTTCAACGTGTGGCAACTGCGCATCCTGTCCTTCGACTTTCGCGCCAAGATTTCCGCTCTGCAGCTGCGCCTAGAAAAGAGAGATGCGGAGCTAAGCGTCCGCATCGACCGCCAGCTCCGCGCCAAAACCGACCGCCTCGCACGCCTACGCCTCCAACTCGAAGAGCGGAGCCCGCTAAGAGTGCTCGAACGCGGCTACGCCATCGCCACCGACGCCGCCGGCAACATTTTAAAATCCGTCGAAGGCATGAACTTAGGCGACGCCGTACGCGTCCAACTCCGCCACGGCCAACTCACCACCGAAGTGAAGGGAAAGTCTGATGCGTAACGAGGAAGAATTATTCGTCTTCGGAGGACGAGGCAACCTTGAGGACCGCGAGGAAGGCTTCTTGCGGAATGTCTACCTGGCCGACGCGCTTCATGCGCTTTTTGCCTTCCTTTTGTTTCTCGAGGAGTTTGCGTTTGCGCGTGATGTCGCCGCCGTAGCATTTGGCCAAAACGTTTTTGCGAATCGCGGAAACCGTTTCGCGCGCGATCACGCGGCTGCCGATGGCCGCTTGAATGGGCACATCGAACATTTGCCGCGGAATCAATTTGCGCAATCGCGTTACCAGTTCGCGCCCGCGGTCGTAGGCAAAGTCGCGGTGAATGATCAGCGCCAACGCATCCACCGGCTCGCCGCCAACCAGCACATCCAACTTGATCAAATCGGATTCGTGGTACCCGGCCAGATGATAATCTAGCGAGGCGTAGCCGCGTGATACGCTCTTTAAACGATCGTAAAAATCCAGCACGATTTCGTTCAGCGGCAATTCGTAGGTCAGCATCACGCGCGTGGGCGACAAATACTCCAGGTTCTTTTGCACTCCGCGCTTTTCCTGGCACAGTTGCAGAATGCCGCCCACCGAATCCACGCTGGTGATGATCATGGCCTTGATGATGGGCTCTTCGATTTTTGCGATGTCGCTGGGATTGGGAAATTTTCCCGGGCTGTCGATTTCCGTCACTTCGCCGGTCACGCGCGTAACGCGATACAGCACGCTCGGCGCGGTGATAATTAAATTTAGGCCGAACTCGCGCTCCAGCCGCTCCTGCACGATTTCCATGTGCAGCAGCCCGAGGAAGCCGCAGCGGAAGCCGAATCCGAGAGCCACGGAATTTTCCGGCTCGTAAAAAAATGCCGCGTCGTTCAGCTGCAATTTTCCAAGCGCATCGCGCAGCGGTTCGTACTCATCGGCGAGCACAGGAAACAGCCCGGCGAAAACCATGGGCTTGATGGCTTCAAATCCAGGAAGGGCCGGCGCGGGCCGCGCGGCCTCGATGACGGTGTCGCCCATACGCGCGTCGGCGACGGTTTTGATGTTGGCGACGATGAATCCCACGTCGCCGGCTTCGAGTTCCTGGAGCGCCACGGGTTTGGGAGTGAGCGTGCCGAGCTGCTCGACTTCGTAGGTGTCGTTGCCGGCCACCAATTTAATCTTTACGTGATTGTTGAGGCGGCCTTGCATCACGCGAACCAGCACGACGGCGCCGCGATAGATGTCGAACCAGGAGTCGAAAATCAGCGCCTGTAAAGGGTTTTCCGCATCCCCTTTGGGAGGAGGAATGCGCTTTACAATGGCTTCGAGAACATCGTCAACGCCCAGCCCGCTTTTCGCGCTGATGAGCAGAGCATCGTCGGCGGGAATAGCCAATACCGATTCGATCTGTTCTCTTACAAATTCCGTTTGCGCGGCAGGCAGATCGATTTTGTTTATGACCGGGAGAATCGTCAGATTGTTTCCCGCCGCGAGGAACGTGTTGGCGACGGTTTGTGCTTCGACGCCTTGGCTGGCGTCGACGACCAGCAGGGCGCCTTCGCACGCGGAAAGCGCGCGGGAGACTTCGTAAGAAAAGTCGACGTGGCCGGGTGTATCGATCAGATTGAGGCGATAGGTATTTCCGTCTTTGGCTTTATAGTGCAGGCGAATGCTTTTTGCTTTGATAGTAATGCCGCGCTCGCGCTCCAGGTCCATGGAGTCGAGAATTTGCTCGTGCCCGCTCATCTCGCGGGAACTGAGCGCGCCGGTCATCTCGAGCAAGCGGTCGGCAAGCGTGGATTTACCGTGGTCGATGTGCGCAATGATGCAGAAATTGCGTATGAATTTTGGATCCATTTATGTTCGGTTACCGGCAGGTGGTGTTTCGCATCGGGGCAGAGCGCCACGCTCTGCACAAAACCACGCCATGTAAACATTCAGTTTGCCATAAATTGACAGAGGACGCAGCATTGACGGCGGCACACGAAACTATGCACAAGCGAATCATAGGGCGGCCGGCGGCGCTAGCGCTTCTGGCCGCCAGCCTATGTTGCTACGCGTGTTCCAAGGGCGGACCTCCGGCCTCCGCGGATTTGCAAATGGCTCCTTTTATACGGTCTGAGTTCGCCGTCTACCTGCTGCCTCGAGCGATGACGGGAAAGAAACGCGAGGCACTAGCGGTCGCGACCACCTTGTTGGCCACGAAATTTCCAGTCTGGAAGGCTGCCAACGAGCTTCCTAAAGAACCGCAGGAGATGCTGGTCCGCATTCACCCGGAAGGCGATGTAGCAAAGGACCATGTAGTGCCCGATGCAGACTCGCTCCGGTATCGCGGGCACGGCCTCAGCAAGGAGCAGGAGGTAGCGCTGCAAAAAACGACGCAGGCTTTGATCCTGGATTTCGCGTTCCCGAAGAAGGATGTTTGGCGAGCGTTGCGCTCCGCCAACGAGTTTGTGGAAGAGCTGGCGCATCAAACCGGCGGACTGGTCTGGGACGAAGAAACGCGGGCTATTTTCTCCTCGGAAGCGTGGCATAAAATTCGCCTTGATGGCTGGCAGGGCGTTGTGCCCAGTATGAAGTCGCAGATCACCATCGACGCCTATGAGAACGGCGAGTTTATTCGTGAGATCAGCATGGGAATGAAGAAGGTGGGGTTGCCGGATGTCGTCGTCGAAGAGGTGCCGAGAGTCTCCGATGCACTGGCGGGAAGCCTGATCAATCTTGTGGCGCAATCGATGGCCGAGGGGCACCTTGCGGAAACGAACAGGACCTACAAAGTTGATATCCAAGCGATTCAAAACGCCAACTTCCGCGAATCGCTACTCAAAACTCTCAAGCCAAATGCCACAAAAGTGGCGTGTCTGAATATATGGCGAGGCGTGCCCGAAAAAGGCGATCCAAACAATGAATTGATCGAAATCGGCTTTGACCGGTATGCCGGAGCGGACATGCATGAGAAGGAGGCTGCTGCATTCAGCTGGCTCTTTGGATGGGAAGACTCCGTAAAGCATATTCGGCATACCCATGAATTGCTGGCCGAGAGCCAGAAAGAGCGGGGGAATCTCCCGAAGCTCGAACGAGATTTTGCCGTGGGATTAAAGCCCGGGGAGAGCATTGCGCTGAAAGCACCGTTCCAAACTCCGGATGGCGGAACCGAGTACATGTGGGTGGAAGTGCAGAGGTGGAAGAACGGGAAAATCAAAGGGGTTCTCATTGACGACCCTGAATACGTTCCCAGCCTGCACGACGGTGCGATAGTTGAGATCAAGGAAGCTGAGGTTTTTGATTATGTTCGGCACTTCCCAGACGGGCATGACGAAGGCAACACTACGGGCGCGATGATTGAAAAGATGCAGGGCGACGAGCCGCCACCGTCGAACGCATCTCTCGTGCCGCCACCCATCTGTAGTGATTGAAGCAAGGATGCAAGTCGCCGCTGATGATGGCAGGGAGCACGGACCTAAGTCTGTAGCACTGGAGAGACAGCGGGGGATGGAGACGCGATGTGCGCGATGCGAGGCGGCGATGAGTTGCGATCCTGGCAGGGATTGCTGGTGCAAGGAATTGCCGCGTGCGGCGATGCCCGCGAAAAACACTCTGATCGAACAAGCGCGCCAAGCTGGGGAGCATTCCTCTGTGCCCCTACAAAGTACGCCGCAAAGTACTGAAGGATGCTTGTGTCGCGATTGCTTGGTTGCGGATTTGCGGGCCCAGGGTCTCCTGCCGCTCGAACCGAACTGAGTGGGCCCGCATCCTAACGGTACCTGATACTGCAACGGTGCTTGATACTGCATCGCAATGGGCACGATTTTTGCCCGCTCTTCAACTGGGGTATATAGTTGAAAAGGGTGGGCTGCGCGCTTTGCCGTCGGTGCGGCGCGGGCGGCCGGATCCACCAACTCGACATTACTTGTCTGGAAGCAGAACTGAGGAGCCGCGCCCCGCAGGGCGTTGCCGCGAATGGCCGCAGACGTCAGCAAAAACCTGGATCGCGCCAAGCGATTCCTGGAAAAAAATCGCGTCGAGGACGCTATCGAAGCGTACCTTGCGGTGCTGGACGAGTCTCCGCAACATCCGGAGGCCACGCAGGCGCTTGGGGATTTGTACGCGCGCTCGGAGCAGCCGGAGCGCGCGGCCGTCTACTACGCCATGTTTTTCGATTTGCTGGTCGAGCCCAAAGATGAGACGAAAGCGCTGGCGATTTACAACCGCTTTTTGAAGGGCGCCACGCAGCCGCCCGAACGCATCGCGCGGTACGCCTTCTTACAGCAAAAACAGAATCGCGGCGAAGAAGCCATCGAACAATACGGCAAAGCGGCGGAACTTTTTGCCAACGCCGGACGCGATGAGGATGCGCTGTTCTGTTTTGAGCGCATCGCGCTGCTAGACCCGGAAAATCTGGCGCGGCAGCTGCGGCTGGCGGAAGCGGCGGAGCGCCTGGGAAAAAATGCGCTAGCAGCGCGGGCTTTTTTGCGCACGGCGCAACTGGCGACGGCGGGCGGGGCGGCGAGCGACGCGCTGAAATTGCTAGGCAGGGCGCACAAACTGGCGCCGCAAGAACGCAGCGTGACGCTGCTGTATGCGGAAGCCAAGTTGAAGGCGGGGACGGCAGCGGAGGCGGCCGCGTTGCTGGAGCCGCTTGCCACGACGGAAAGCGACGCAACGTTTCTGGATATTTTTGGCGATGCGTTGATGCGGGCGGGACACTTGGACCGCGCGCGCGAGGTGCTGGACCGGCTGTTGCGCGAAAAGAATGAGGGTATTCAGCGGCTGTTTGAACTGGCGGACTGCTACGCGGCGGCGGAGCAAGACGGAAAATCGGTGGAGATTTTCCTAACCCTGAAGCGGCGCATGTTCGCGGACAAAAAACAGAACGAATTCGCGACGCTCATGGACGGAGTCGCCGCAAAACATCCGCGCTCGCAGCAGATTCTGGAATTTTGGGCGGCGCTGTACAACGAGTTGAACCGCGAATCGCAGTATTTTGAAATCCTGATCAAACTATTCGACGTGTACCTGAAAGCGGGAAACATTCCCAAGGCCGCGGAAGCCATTGAGCGGCTGGTAGACATTGACGCCTACGATCATCGCAACCAGGCACGGCTGGAAGCACTGCGTGGAAAAGTGGATGAAGGGTTTATCCACCGCGTGGCCAGCCGGCTGGCGAGGTCGGCGGGCACCGCGACGCCTGCGACGACGCAACCGCAAGCCGCGCCCAGCCACGCAACGGAGGCCCCGCTGGCGGTGACGGAAGAAGGAAGAAAACTCCAGGCGCTGGACGATCTGATCGTGCAGACCGAAATATTCTTGCAGTATTCGTTGCAGACCAAGGCACTGGAACGGCTGCAGAGAATTGCCGCGATGTTTCCCGGGGAAGAAATGCGCAACGCGCGGCTAGCGAACCTCTATCAAACGGCGAACTGGACACCGCCTGGCAGCGCGGGAGGAAAACAAGATCCGCACGCGGGACGACCAGCTCCGCAATCCCCCCAAGTAACCGTGAGTGTGCCGGCCGCGCCCGCCGTGCAGCCGCCGGCAGAAACTGCGGCGTCGCAATCTACCACCAAAACCGGGATGTACAGCGTCGAAACACTGCGCGACTTGACGAAAATCTCGGACATCAATCAGAAAATTTTCCGCCAGCAGACTCCGCGCGCCATGCTGAACACCGCGGTGAATGAAGTAGGAACGTACATGAAGGCGGCGCGCGCGCTGGCAGTGGTGGGCGCAGCGGGGCGGCCGCCGGAGATGGCCGCCGAGTATTGCGGTTCGTCAGGCAAGCCGGCGCCCGGTGCACAAGTGGTGTTCTTGCTGGCACACATGGAGAAGGCGCATCCGGACGAATTCGGCGGCTTGATTGTGGAAGCCACGGAAGGATCGATCTTAAGCGAATTGGGACTGGCGACCGCGCTGGGCGTGATGATCACCGACAAGGAAACGCAGACGCCGGCAGGCATGTTGATCGTGGGTCACGCGCACGAACATAAATGGCGGCCCAACGAAGCATATTTTCTGCAGGCGATTGGCGATCAGATGTTGATGAGCGTGAGTCACACGCGGCTGCGCTCGCTGGTGCGCCGCATGGGAGTTTCCGACGAACGCACCGGGCTGCTCAGCCGCAGCTCCTATCAGAGCTGTTTGCTGAATGAAGCGGACCGTTCGCGGACGCAGAGTACGCCGCTGTCTTTGGCGATTTTGCAGATCGATCGCGGGGCGGAACTGGTGCGCAACCAGGGCGAAGCGCAGATGGAGCGGTTTCTCGAACAACTGGCGCGATCGCTGCAGCCCATGGTGCGGCAGAATGATGTGGCGATTAAATATACGTCGTGGTCGCTGGCGTTTATTTTGCCGGATACGACTTTACCGGGAGCGCAGAACCTGGCGGAGAAATTATTGAGAGCGGCATCTGGATTGCGTCCGCCGTGGGATTCGACGCTGATTACGCTGAGCGCGGGGATTGTGGAAGCGGTAGTGAAGCCGGATTTTGACAGCGAAGACATTGTTACGGATTTGATCAAT
>JBEKVU010000190.1:0-8231 GCA_049513775.1 Candidatus Acidiferrum sp. | reverse complement strand
GCCGGATTTGCCGTTGGCTTCCGTCCAGATCATCTTGGCTTGCCCCGCGATGCGGCGAACGGAGTCGAGGCTCACGGAGAACGGCAGGGTCTGGCCGACGACGACCGGGCCCATGAGGGAAAAGCGCATGCCGTCTTCGGAGACGTCTTTGACCATGCCGCCGTTGTCGCGTCCAAATTCGAGATACACCAGCTGAGACGGTTTTCGTCTGCGGCTGCGGCGGCGTTCGTTGATGGGTGTCGGGGACATGCTCGCTGCGCGAAGCCTCTCGAAGGTCTCTATGCTAAAGCATCATACTAACGCGGCGCTCGGCAAAGTCCTGCTGTAGATTTTCGGCGATTTTCCTGTAGACAGAAGCGCGCCGGGCAAGAAATTTCTTCGCCGTTTGAGAGGAACAGCGCGATATTTTGTGCGCACCCTATTCGCTCCCGGCCGATATCTAAAGAAATGGAGGACTATCTCTTATGCGCTTTCGCGTAGTTTTGTCCTTGATGACCATGGCTCTGGCCTGTTTTACCTTGGCGGTGTGGTCGGCACCATTGCCTTCAGAGTCGCGGCAATCCTTACCCGAAGATGATTATCGACAATTTGAATGAGCGAGGCGACGAACGCCTGATGCCACATTGCCTGCAGCAACACGGGCTTCGAGCCGTGCGAGCGTAGTGCCGAAATCAATCGGCTGAAACGAACCGCAGTAACGACCCGAGGCCCTCTGGATGCGGACTACCCTGAGACTGGTTCTGCCCCTGATTTTCAGCGTGGCCGTGGTGTCTGTACTATTTGCTACCTACCAGGTGCGCACGCAACGACGTGAGCTGCGCAGCGATTTATCGCGGCGCGCAGAAATTCTGGGCGACAGCCTGCAGGAAAGTGTGGAGCAGATTCTCGATCGCGGGAACGATAAGGGTCTGCAGCGCTTGGTAGATCGCTTTGGGCAACGTGAGCATTTGAAGGGCGTGGCGCTGTACGATCCCGCGGGCGCGGTGATTGCGATTACGCCCGCGCTGGATCCGATGTTTCGCACGCGCCCCGCGGTGGCGAACAGAGCTGCGCAGCAGGATGTGGGCGTGGGCGAATTTGTCCGGGGGCAACCGGTACACATCTACGCGTTGACGGTGCATCGCAACGGCGAGGAAGCGGGCACGCTGGCAGTATTCCACGACACCACTTATATCGATGAGCAGGTGTCGCACACGCTGCGCGATTCGCTGCTGAACGCCACGGTGCAGACGGTGCTGATCGCCGGCCTGGCACTCGTGCTGGTGCGCTGGACCCTGACCGGGCCCCTGACACGGACCGCGAACTGGCTGCGCACGCTACGCACGGGGGAAACGCAAAGTGCGCAGGCGAACTTGCCGCAAGGCCCGCTTTTCGAGCAAATCAACAAGGAAGTTACGCACCTGGCGCGCGATTTGAAGGATGCCCGAGCGACCGCGGAGGAAGAGGCGCGCCTGCGGGATTCGAACGCCTCCATCTGGACCGCGGAACGGTTGCGCGTGAGCCTCACCAGCAAATTGCAGGACAAACCGCTGTTTGTGGTAGCCAATCGCGAACCGTACATGCACGTCTACAACGAGAAGGATCGCTCGATACAAGTGCTGGTGCCGGCAAGCGGTTTGGTGACCGCGCTCGAGCCGGTGCTGCTGGCCTGCAACGGCACGTGGGTGGCGCACGGTTCAGGAAGCGCGGACCGCGACACGGTGGACGAGCACGATCATTTGCGCGTGCCGCCCGATCATCCGACGTATACGCTGAGGCGCGTATGGCTCAGCGAGGAAGAGGAAAAGGGTTACTACGAAGGATTCGCAAACGAGGGCCTTTGGCCGCTTTGCCACATCGCGCACACGCGCCCGATTTTTCGCCCGGGGGACTGGCAGCACTACCAGCAAGCGAACCGGCGTTTCGCCGACGCGGTGCTCGAGGAAATGCAGGGCAGCGAGTCGCCCATCGTGCTGGTACAGGATTATCACTTTGCGTTGCTGCCGCGGATGATTAAGGAGGCGCGACCGGACGCGCGGGTGGCGATCTTCTGGCATATTCCGTGGCCGAATCCGGAAGTGTTTGGAATTTGCCCGTATCAGCGAGAGCTGGTCGACGGATTGCTGGGCGCGGACTTGGTGGGCTTTCACATCCAGTCGCACTGTAATAATTTTCTGGAGACGGTGGACCGCGCGGTGGAGGCGCTGACGGAGTGGGACCGCTTCGCGGTGAACCGGCAGGGGCATGTGACGCGTGTGCGGCCGTATCCGATCAGCGTGGCGTTTCAAGAGCCCACATTGGCCGTGAATGAATCGCGCAATGCGGGAGAAGAGCGCGCGGCGCTCTGCGCGGAGCTGGGGATCGAAGCATCGCTGCTCGGCGTGGGTGTGGATCGCGTGGACTATACCAAGGGAATCCTGGAGCGTTTTCGTGGCATCGAGCGGTTTCTTGAAGTGAACCCCGCGTACCAACGGCGCTTTTCTTTCGTGCAGATTGGCGCGCCGAGCCGCACGGACATCGAGCGGTACCGCCAATTCCTCGACGAGGTGACCAGCGAAGCGGAGCGCATCAATGCGCGTTTCCAGGCGGGCCGATGGAGACCGATCGTGCTGCTCAAGAAACATCACAGCCACGACGAGATTTCGCGTTACTACCGCGCGGCGTCTGTGTGCATGGTGACCTCGCTGCACGACGGCATGAACCTGGTGGCCAAGGAATTTGTGGCTTCACGCGACGACAATCGCGGAGTGCTGATTCTGAGCACCTTCGCCGGAGCTGCTTTGGAGTTGACCGATGCGCTGCTGGTTAATCCTTACGACGTGCAACAACTCGCAGACGCCATCCTGCGCGCGTTAAATATGCCGGAAGATCAGGAAGCGGAACGCATGCTGCGGATGCGGCACAATGTGCGGGAACACAATGTGTATCGCTGGGCGGCCAACTTGCTTTCGGACCTGACGGAGATTCGCATCGATGTGCCCGACCGGATGGAAACTCCGCTAGCGGGGGAAGTAGCCGGTCTTGGAGCGCACGGTTAATCCCGGCTGTTTTGGACGGACGGCAACCTTGCGAAAAGTGTCATCTGCCGCTGGAGTGGTCGGATAGTAGCCGAGTTCGTAGGAACTGCGCAGTTCTTCGCCGATCAAACGAAAATAGATGTGGGGATCCATTGCCTCGGCGTCAAACTCGGCACCACCGGTTTCTTTGGCAATACGTCCCATCACACTGATGCCGTATTCGTTGCGGGCGGTCAGTTTGCCGTGTTCTTTTTCCGTGTAGCGAATGGCGAAGACCGGCACGTTTTCGCTTTGCGCGGCCTCGATGGTGGTCATCATGTCGTGAGAACTGGAATTATCTTCGCCGTCGCTGAAGAGTAGCAAGGCACGTCTGCCGTTTTCGGCACTGGCCATCTTTTCTGTGATGGCGTAGTAGATGGAATCGTAAAACGCGGTCCCTAGTTTGCGGTCTTCTTTGGGGCCGAGTTCTGGAAAATCCTGGGGACGATGCTCGCACCCTTTTATACCGAAAAGAATTTGCGACGGATCGTTTGTGAAATCGGACGCCAAGCGAAGGTGGTTGCCGAAACAGATGAGGAAGACGCGGTCCTGTGCGCCCAAGAGTTCTTTGAGAAAGACTTCTAGATCATGCTGATGCTGTTTGGAAAAGCGGTCCTGGCTGCCGCTGATATCCACGATCAGGCCCAGGGTCAGCGGGAGATCCGCGCTGCGCGCAAAAAAAGCGATGTTTTGCGGAACAGCATCTTCTAAAAGGTTGAAGTCGTCCTTGGTGAGGTTTTCTTGCAGCGCGCCGCCAACATCGCGAACGGAGAATGTCACGCTGACCAAGCTGACCTTTACGCGCAGCGGTTCTTGCGCGAAAGCGGAATTGGCCAGCAGTCCGGCCAGTAATATCGTCACTATGCGCATAGTCGTTCGCCTGCCCACTGGTAGAACGATGTGGCGTACTGATTTGTTCCATGGTTATTCCCGCCCATGGCGGGCACTCAACCACCGCACCCCAAGCCAACACCGCACTTAGAAATGCTACTATCGCTCGAGGGCGCTGGACGGGCGCTACGCGGGGCTTAGCCGGGGAGAACAAACATGAAGTGGACGCCGGGCGGCGAAAGCCAGGATATCGAAGACCGCCGTGATGAGTCCGGTGGCGGGGACGGCGGCGGATTTCAGTTTGGCGGAATGCACATCGGGATTGGCGGGGCTATCGTCCTGCTGATTCTGAGCTTCGTGTTCAAACAAAATTTCTTTGCGCTACTAGGCAGCGGAACCGGCGGACCCGGCCCCGCGACGGTGAGCCAGCCGAATCCAGCGCGCGACGAGGCGGAAAAGCCGCTGGTGCAGTTCGTATCTTTTGTGCTGGACGACACGCAGAAAACCTGGACGCAGATACTTCCCGAGCAGTCTGACAAAACGTATCGCCACGCAAAGCTAGTGCTCTTTCGCGAATACACGCAATCCGGCTGCGGCAGCGCGCAATCGGCCACTGGACCCTTTTACTGCCCAGAAGATGAAAAGGTATACATCGACCTGGGATTTTTCGATGAACTAAAGCAGCGCTTTGGCGCGCCAGGGGAGTTCGCACAAGCTTACGTGGTGGCGCACGAACTTGGGCACCACGTACAGAAGATTCTAGGCATCGAGCAAAAAGTTTCGCAGCTGCAGCAGAGCGATCCGCGAGAGCAGAATCCGCTGTCGGTGCGTCTGGAGTTGCAGGCCGATTGTTTCGCAGGAATCTGGGCGCATTCCACGCAGCAGCGCGGTTTGCTGGAAGCGACGGACATTCAATCGGCGCTTGGGGCAGCGGCAGCGGTGGGCGACGATCGCTTGCAGCGAATGCAAACTGGCCACGTGAGCCCGGAATCTTTCACCCACGGGACGTCGGCGCAGCGGACAAGTTGGTTTCGTAAAGGCTTTGACACGGGATCGATCGCCGCTTGCAACACCTTCGGGCAAACACAGTAGGGAAGACCGTGGAGCTTTCTACGTCTTGGAATCGTTCCCGCTAGGGCTGGACTGAGCGGCGGGATTGTTGGAGCCGCCCGCAGTGGCGCCGTGATGTGATGTTTTTTCCGGCGCATGCCAGGGGTCCTGCGTCACCACGCTGGCTATCGATGGCAGGGCAATTCCGGCGCCGGTCCGGTCCAGTGTCTGCATAATCTGCAAAATCAGGTTTTCCTGCTCGGCGAGAAAGCTTTCCTGTTCACGCTCCAGAATGTACGCGAAGATTTCCACCTCGAAGGCATAGTCGGCAAAGCGCAGCAGGCGCACGCGCGCGGTTTTGCTTTCTACTCTGGCGTGGGCGATGAGCACGCCGCGCATTTGCTCAAGCACATAGTTGAGATGCGCGGGAGACATGTCGTAACGCAAATGAACAATCTGGCGGCACAGCATTTTGTCCCGCAGGCTGTAGTTCTCAAGCACCGCGGTGGCCACCGTGCCATTCGGAATAGCGACAAGGGTGCGATCCGCAGTGCGAATCTTGGTGGAGCGCAATCCAATGTCTTCCACAATGCCGATTTGATCGCCGATTTTGCAATTGTCGCCGACGAGCAAAGCCTTGTCGCTGAGAATGCTGATGCCGCCAAGCAAGTTTTCAAATGTTTTTTGCGCGCCGAGCCCCAGGGCCAGACCGCCGATGCCCAGCCCGGCGATCGCGGCGGTTACGTTGACGCCCATACCGTTTAAAACCAGCAAGCCCAGCGTTACGAACATGGTTACGTCGAGCACGCGCCGGGCCAGTGACACCAGCGAGCGCTGCGCCAGTTTTCCATTTGCGGCAAGGCGCAGGCCAATTTGTTTGGAAATCAGCCGCGTGACGCGGGTGGCGGCCCAATAGAACGCCGCGGCGAGAAAAACCCAGATCACGCGCCGGTAGTACTGCCGATAGAGCAGGGACGCGCCGATGAGGGCGACGAATTCGTAGTGCAGCAGCGCGGCTACCAGATACGTCACCGGGCCCACTTGGCGGGAGACTGCGATCGCAGCAAGCCCACGGAGCCGTCGCGAGAGGGCGCGCAACAATTGGACAATTTGCGCCAGCAGCCACGCAAGGCCGAGGGCCAGCGGGATAAACAAGATAATGGCGAGCCACTGCCACAACGGCATCGCGAGCGGCCGATGATTTACCAGAAAAGCGGGCAGGGTTTTTTGGATGCGGGCAAAATGCAAAGAGCCATAGACGTCCGGGACTTGATCGAGCGTTTGGCGGGAGATGAACCACAGGGCGAACCCGTGCTCGTCTTCAAAGCGCACCAAGCGGAGGACAAATGAGGAGCCATCGCTTCGCGCGGGTGCGACCATTTCCTGGTTCGGGGGAAGACTATCGTCCAGCACGCCTTCGGGCTTGCGGCTCAAGGCATCCAGCGACGCCGCGGAAAATTTTTCGTTCAGGATGGAGAGCAACTGGGCGGCGAGATCTTGTTCTTCTGCTACCGACGGGCGATGGCGTCCGGAAGGAGGTTGAAAATATTGAACCGCGACGCTGTAGTTTTCGTCCTGCGCGGCGCGGATAAAGCCGAAAACTGCGCCGCGCGGGGTTTCGCGGCCGAGATGATCCGCGGGAACTGCGTTTTTCGGGGCGGCGGCAGGCGCCTGCGCTGGCGACGAACTTGCAGGCAGGAGCGGGTTGGTCTGCCCGAACACGCTGAGCGGCGCGAGCAGCAGGGCCAACAATCCGATCGTTCTCAGCGACGAAGTGCGCATTCCCGCCTTTTCAAAGTGCAAAATGCTCTTGATGCTGGCGCAAGAGAAATTGGTCCGTCATTCCTGCAATGTAATCGCAGGCCACCAGGTGACGAGGCGTGGTGTGCGCCGCCTCTTCGTAGGCAGCGGGCATACGCCCTGACGAATGGAGATAGAACTCGAACAACTCGGCGAGACATTGCACCGAACGATCGCGTTCTTGCGTGATCGCGGGGTCTTCGTAGATGTGCGCGAACAAGAAACGCTTCAACTGCGCATTGCCGCGAGCGGCTGAGGCGCTGAAGCCGGCCAGGCGCTGCGGGGCACGACGAATGTCTTGGGTGGTCACGGCGCCGGAGTCTGCTATGCGCTGCCTGGTGGTCTCGATTAAATCTGTAGCCAGAAAATTGAGCACCCGCTTGAGAGCCTCATTGAATTTCAGGGTGTCGAATCTCAGCGTGTCAATTCTAGAATGCTCGAGTCTGTTGCGGTCGATGGAGGCCGCTGCGATCGCGGGATATTCGGCGTCCACTTGGGCGTAGGCTTGCGCAAAAAGCGGAACTTCTTTTTGCAAAATATCGAGGTCCAGCAGGCCTGCTTCGCGCGCGTCGTCCACGTCGGCCGTGTTGTATGCGATTTCATCGACACAGTCGATCAGTTGGGCCTCAAGGGGCGGGCGCTCGTCCAACAGATATTCCGCGAGTTCAGGAAATTTTTCGGGCGGGTAGTCACGCGAATGCTTGATGATGCCTTCGCGGACCTCAAAGGTGAGATTCAGGCCGGGAAAATTCAGATAACGCTGCTCGAAATGTTCGACGATGCGCAGCGCGTGCAGATTGTGATTGAAGCTAGCGCCGTGCTGGCGCATCAGTTCATCGAGCTTGCGTTCGCCGGCGTGGCCGAACGGGGGGTGGCCGATGTCATGGACGAGCGCCAGCGCTTCGGTCAATTCTGCGTTGGCGTGTAGGGCGTCCGCCACGGTGCGGGCAATCTGCGAGACTTCGATGGTGTGGGTGAGGCGATTACGAAAATGATCGGAGTAACGCGTGGTAAAGACTTGGGTCTTGGCTTCGAGCCGGCGAAAGGCGCGCGAATGAATGATGCGGTCGCGATCGCGCGCATATTCAGTGCGATAGGGATGAGGTTTTTCTGGAAAGCGCCGCCCGCGAGATTCTTCCACTCTCATGGACCACGGCGCAGGGGCGGGAACCAACTCGGCACCAGTTTTGGCGGGTGGAACGGGCATCTCGGCGCTCCGCGCGAGGATCAGGTTTCGGCTGGCCGGGCCGCGACGCCGTTCCGGCGGGCTAACTGAACGATTACGACTTCGGCGCCACGCTGTTCAGCCCGCGGTCGGCTTGTTCGGAAATCGCTGGCTCGGGGTAATCTTTTTTCACCTGCTGATACAAGCTGATGGCTTCCGGGGGATTGGAGGTTTTCAGCAGGGCGGCAAGATCGAGCAGAACCACCGGATGGGGCACGAGCACCGTCGGGTTTTCCTTCAGGCCGCGCAATATTTTGATCGCGTCATCCGTTTTCCCGGTGCGGGTATCG
>JBEKVU010000189.1:0-7840 GCA_049513775.1 Candidatus Acidiferrum sp. | reverse complement strand
TCAAACGTCGCCTCATCATCGAATGGAAACGGCGGCACCACGATGCGCACGCCAATCTGAAATCCGCTGCGCGTCCGCCACTTCGGCTCCAGCCCGTTCGCCAGCTCCCAGAAAAAATCGCTGATCGGCGTCAGCATGGCCTCATGCTGAATCGAAATCGTCGGATACCCAAATCGCGCCGTAAACTCCAGCGGATAAATCCCGTTGTTATTTACGATGCAATTCAAATCGATGTACCCCACGTAATTTTCGGCCGCCAGCATCGACTCCATCTTCACCAGGGTCTGATTGAACAAGCGGTTCGGCTCGCTCCAGAACATCGCCGTGCCCATCTCTCCTGTCGGAGGACCAACCTCCCCTGGAAAAAGTTTCTTGTGTTCAAAATTGATGTTCACCGGGGCGATGAATTTCTTCCCGTTGAAAAACGCTCCCACCGCCACCTCCACGCCATGAATCCGCCGCTGCAGCTGGAACACTTTGATCTCGTCCGCAAACGCTTTCTTGTACGCCTCCAGCATGCGGATCACATCTTCGCCGTCTTCTTCTTCCCCCACAAAAAGCCGCCGCTTGACGTTCTGCGCTTCCCCGCTCGGCTTGATCACATAACGGTCCGGATTCTTCTTCACAAACTCAATCGCCGGATCAAACGAATCAAAATCCTCATAAGGAATAATATTTACGCCGGCTTTCTTTAGCTCTTCCTGCCCAAAGGAACGGTCATCTTCGAGCTTGTCGGTGTATTCGCTGCCGCCAATCACCGGCTTGCCCTTCGCGCGCAGCGCCTGCGCTTTCGTTCCCTGTCCCAGCGTGTCATCAAAAACAATGATGTCCGCCCACTCGGCGTCCTTCTCCCAATTCGTGGACTTCGGGACAAATCCATCCGCGATATCGCGTTCTTTTACTGCTTCGATGTAATAGCGAACGTCGTGACCTTCTTTAAGGACCTGCCAGGCGATGTCTCCGATCAGTCCGGAGATCGAAACGAAGAGGAACTTGCGTTTTTCCATTGGGGCGGGGCGGAAACTCCTTCACGAAAAATGCCAGTCAAAAAATGCAACGCGACCAAAAAATCGCAACACAATATTGTAGTGAGAACCGCACAAGAAAGTGTTACGAAATATTTACAATTGTCCCCGTTCGTGTCCCAAGAAGAATCCCGCCACGGTCTCGATTGGGTTTAGCGGGCTCCATCCTCCCACTTCTGCTGCGTCGCGGTCTCCATAAAGAGCGGCTTGAATCGCCTCGCTCAACACGGTAAGGTCAAGGTGTCCCGGTAATACGGGAAATTGGGGGCCACGCCGGAAGCTCGCAAGCCCCAGACCTCGCCTCCCGAGTCCCGGTTCTCCGGACAAACAGCGCACAAACATGTCCTTCAGCCCTACGCATACCGCCGAGTCGAATGCCTCCGCCGCTGCCGCGCTCGAAGAGCGTTCGCGCCTCGCCGCGCTGCAGGCCAGCGTGAGCGTGGCACTGGTCGAGGCGACCTCCATGCCGGAAATGCTCGGCCGCTGCGCGGAAGCCATCGTGCGCGAACTGAACGTCGCGTTCGCCCGCGTTTGGACGCTGTCGGAAGATGGTGCGACGCTCGAATTGCGCGCCAGCGCGGGAATGTACACCAAGCTTGATGGTACGCACAGCCGCATCCCGGTGGGCCAATTCAAGATCGGCACGATCGCCCAAGAACGCCTACCGCTGTTGACAAACTCGATTTACTCCGACCCGCAGATCCACGATAAGGAGTGGGCCACGCGCGAAGGCTTGATTGCGTTTGCCGGCCATCCGCTACTGGTGGACGATCGGCTGGTGGGCGTGATGGCGCTGTTTTCGCGGCAACCCCTGGCAGACGCGACCTTGAGCACGCTCGGCGCGGTGGCCAATGCGATTGCGCTGGGCATCGAGCGCAAAACTTCCGAGCAAGCGTTGCTGGCGCGCAACGCGGAATTGCTGCGCATCCAGGACCAACTCGAATGGCGCGTGCGTGAACGCACCGCACAACTCGAATTGCAAATCGCGGAGCGCAAACGTTTTGAAGATAGTTTGCGCGAGTTGACCAGCCGGCTGCTGCAATTGCAGGACGAAGAACGCCGCCGTATCGCGCGCGAATTGCACGATAGCGCCGGGCAAATGCTCGCGGCGCTGAGCATGAACGTCTCGAAGCTGCATCGCGTGCTGGCGAAGTCCCATCCGGAATTGCGCGAAACAACGGGCGACAGCGTGCAGTTGATCGAAGACTTGTCGACGGAGATTCGCACGCTGTCGTATCTTTTGCATCCGCCGCTGCTCGATGAATCGGGGCTGGCTTCGGCGCTCAGTTGGTACACCGAGGGATTGACGGCGCGCAGCAAGATTGCGGTGGACTTGCAGGTCGCGCCAGAAGTTGGACGGATGCACCCGGACCTCGAGACCGCGATTTTCCGCATCGTGCAGGAATGCCTGACGAATATTCACCGGCACTCGGGCAGTCCCACCGCGGCGATTCGCATCGAGCGCGAGAACGGCGCGGTGCGCGTCGAAGTCGCGGACCAGGGAAAAGGCCTGCAGCTGGACGAACCTGCGGGGAGCAAGGTGCGTCCCGGCGTAGGATTGCGCGGGATGCAGGAGCGCGTCCGGCAATTGGGCGGAACGCTTGAGATTGCCAGCAGCAACCCGGGAACGCGGGTAACGGCGGTGTTGCCGTATGCGCCGCGCAGCGAAGAGGCGTCGGAGCCAAATTGACGCCAAGGGCGCACCGCTGGCAATTGGCTGCGCCACGAAGTCCTCCGAGCAAACCTCAGATTTAGCCAAATCCCTACGATCTTTAGTAGGCAGACCCCTGACCGGAACAGAAAGGCGCAATCAGCCGGGGTAGACGGCGCGCACGACGGCGAAGATCAAGCAACCGCTTTCCGAAGCGGGCGTCCTTCCCTAGCCCGCGGCGGTGCTTCATGAAAAGCCGAGAGCGGGCTGGGCAACCCCGGCAAGGGAGGCGGTATCCGAAAGGGGGGCGCGCCGATGACGCCCTAGAGGGCGTCGCTGCCTTGCCGGTTCGGCTGGCCTTGCGGGCAATGCTTTTTTTCTGGCCTGTCCTTTGGTTCAGGTTATAATGAGGCGTCCTGCGGGCATTGAGGTTCCCAGCCTCGGTGCGCTGCGATGTGGCTGATGGTGGCTGATTTGTTCGGTGGGGTGGGGCTAGAAGGGCTGCGGGTTTCGTGGTGCTGTCCCGGGTGGCGGATCACGGCCGAAAAGGCTGCGGGGCTGAACGCTGCAAAGGCCGCAGGGCTCAAAAGCAGTGCCCCGCGCTACATGGCTGGTTGCGCAAAACTTGTACTCGAGGTGATGTTTGCGACGGACTTTAACTTTGCTTGCTGGCGGAGTGGTTGGGTGCGGGATGCTGCTGGTTGGCGCGGTGCAGTGCGACGCGCAATTTCTGCACAAGAAGAAGGTAAATAAGTCGACCAGCGCGGATAATTCCGCTGAACCCGACAAGGTGTTATATTTGCGGGCGCTGGACGAGATCAAGAAGGGTCACCAGGAAATTGGGCGGCTGGACCTGCAGACGCTGATCAACACTTATCCTGATAGCGAATATTTGGCGAAAGCCAAGCTGGGCATTGCCGACTCCTACTTTAAAGAGGGCGGCTCGGCGAACATCACGCAGGCCGTGCAAGGCTACAAAGATTTCATCGTGTTCTTCCCTTTCCTGCCGGAAGCGCCGTACGCGCAGCTGCAAGTGGCGAACGCGCACTACCGCGAGATGGCCAAGCCGGATCGCGACCGCACCGAAGCGCGCGAGGCGGAAGATGAATTTCAAACATTCTTGCAGAAGTATCCTAACGATCCGCTGCGGGCGAAGGCGGAGCAGCGTTTGCGCGATGTGCAGGAAGTGCTGGCGGAGGGTGACTACCGCATCGCCTACTATTATTACGTGAAGGGCGACAAGCGGGCGGCAGCATCGCGGCTGACGTCGGTGACGACGCGGTATCCGCTGTACAGTAAGTCTGACCACGCGCTGTGGATGCTGGCGGATTTGTATGAGACGAGCGAGAAGCGGGACATTGCATCGAAATATTACGCGCAGATCGTGCGGGACTATCCGAAGTCGGAGTTGGTGGGGGATGCGAAGTATAAGTTGAAGGCCTTTGGCGTGCCGATACCGCAGGCAGACCCGAATGCGTTGGCTTGGATGACGGCGAACGCGAACGCGCCGCGTCCGAAGACGCCGCTGCTGAAGCGGCCGCTGGACTTGATCAAATCCGGGCCGGTGAATGAGATGCAGACATCGGCGCGGGTAGGCATACCGACGATGACGGCGGAGGGCGACAACAACACGGAGACGCTGCATCCGGGAAGCGGCGCGGTGTTGACGACGGGCGGCGGGGCTGGGTCGACGGGCAAGTCGGTGGTGGCGACGGTGGTGCCGGGTTCGGAAGGCGGCGTGGCAGGTGAGAGCACCCCGGGAGCAACAGATACAGGGACTTCGGTGGATGGGCCGGGGGCGGGTTCTGGAGCGACGGGCGGGTCGTCGGTCGTTGCGCCGGCGGCGGCGAGCGGGACAACGGACGCCAACGCGGCGCCTGCGGCCATGCGGGTGACAGAGACAGCGGACGGGACTACGCCATCGAGCGACGCAGCGAGCTCGGATGATACGTCGACGAGCGACGGGAAGAATGCGGATGGGAAAGAGTCCAGCAGCAAGAAGAAGAAGGGCCTCAAGAAGATTATTCCCTGGTAGCGCGGAAGAGATCACGAAGGGCACGGGTTTAAAGAGGGTTCGCTCCGATGGAGCGAGCCTTTTTTTATGGAGATGTTTGGCGCGAGAATTCAAGGATTCGCTTGCCAGAAGTAGAGGCCACAGACTGCCGTTAGACCAGTGTTCGTTTCCGACACACTACTTCCCTGTTCACATTGACGAGTGTTTTGCCGGGTGCTCAAATACAGTGGAGAACGGGAGGGCTCCCGACGTTTTCGGGGGACGGTACCGTTTGCGGAGTGGCCAGGGTGCGGCAAACGGGCCACCAGAGATATATGTGGTGTGGCGCGGGTAGGGGTTTCTCCCGGAGGATGTGCGGTGGCCAAGATATTGGTGGCGGACGATAACAGCAACATCCAGAAGATGGTCGGCCTGGCGCTGAAAGACCAGGGCATCGACGTGGTGGCCGTGGGCAACGGCGAAGCTGCGGTGCGAAAGATTTCCGATATTCGTCCGGATCTGGTGCTGGCGGACGTGTTTATGCCGGTGCGCAATGGGTATGAAGTTTGTCAATATGTGAAGCAGGATCCGTCGCTGGCGCATATTCCGGTGATTTTACTGGTGGGAGCGTTTGATCCGCTCGACGAGCAGGAAGCGCAACGCGTGGGCGCGGATGGCGTGCTGAAGAAGCCGTTCGTTCCGCCCGATCCGCTGATTGCCATGGTGAAAGCCGCGTTGACGCGCGCGGGTGTTTCGTATTCTTCGGAAAAAACTCTGGGCGATAAAGCCGCGAAGACCAGCGAGCGTAAGGGCGCGGACCTGTTGATGCCCCAACCTGTGCCAGTTCCGGTGCCCGTGCCTGTCGTGATGGCGCCGCCGGTGCTGCCGCCGGAATCGATCTCGATGGAAGACATGGACGGCCTGGTTGAGGAAGTATCGCTCGTGCCGCCGCCCGTGAAGATGGATGGCGAGGCTCCGCTGGCGTTTGGGAATTTGATGGATAGCGGCAGCACGGTGGAAGAAGATCCGGGATTTATGCCTGCAGCACACCCGGAATTGACGGCGGTGCGGGATTGGCGGTCGGCAGAAGAAGATAAGGATGTTCCGGAAGAGGAAGAAGAGGAAGAGAAACCTAAGGCGTCGTGGCGTCGTGACGCTGCTGACGAAGAAGAAGTGGCCGCGGAAGGCGTGACTGGGGCGGTACCCGACTGGCGGGATACGACGTTTAACGAGCCACCTGTACGCAAGAGTGCGCGAGAAGATTGGGGCGGGGGTGCGCCAGAAGTGGCGCCGGTGATTTCCGAAGCTGCCTCGACGAGGGAAATTGCGCCCGCGGTTTTGCGCGAGGCGGCCTCGACAGTTACGACCATCGATTCCGGGAGCGCGGCGACGGACAGGCTTCCGCAGATGCCCGCGTTTTCCGCCGATGCCTGGGCGCATGCGATTTCTGCAGGGGAATCTGAGGGCGCGGGCGCCGCGGCGCATCTAGCGACGAAGAATGGCATCCACACGCTTACCGAGGAACATGCTCCGAGCGCGCTGACCGAGTTGCCTGCGGCCTCTTTGCTGGCAGTGGAACACGATGCCGTGGCGACGGCCTTAGACCGCTTCGCGGTCGCGCAAGATGCGCAGAGCGAAGTTGTGGCGACTCCGGCACCGACCAGCGCCTGGGAACAGCAGGCAATGAAGGCGAGTTTGCTGTCTGCCACCTGGGATGCGCCGGCGGCCGAAGCCAAGCCAGCGCAAGTTGCTCCGATTGAGAGTGTGCCGGTTGCAGTTGCCCCGAACGAGGTTGCGGCGATCGAAGCTGCGCCTTTGGACGTGGCGCCGGTCGAAGCGGCGCCTACGGAGGCTGCGGTTTCAACCGACACCCCGTACGAAGCGCCACGGGAAATAACGGCGCCGGAAACGACGCATTTTGTGGCGAGCGTGACCGCAGCCGCCGAAACGGCCGCGGTGGAAGAACCCTCGTCGGCGATCATAGAGAGTGCCCGAGAGATCCTCTCAGAGGCATCTGCCGAAGGTACCTCCGGGGCGTACGCAGCGGCGGAAGCGCTGCTGGAACGCGCGGGCGGCGAGGCGGGTGACGTTACGCACTCGGCCTATAGCCCGGAACCTTCAATCGAAACGCCGAACGCAGAGATTGCGCCCGCAGCAATTGAGGCTCTAGGCGTGGAGCCTGCGGTAAGCGCCGAGATTGCGGCCGTGTTACCCGAATTGCACGCAGCGACGGAAACTGCGGTTTACGAGGCGGCGGCTTGGAATCGAGCGATTCTGAAGAACGCGCCCGAGCTGCCAACTCACGTGCAAGAGGAAGCCGTTCGTGCGCCAGCGGAAGTCACGAGCATGCCGGAGCAAGCCCCTGCCGCACCGGAAGCGGTTCCAGAGGCGGCGCCGGCGGAGTCGATAGCGGCCGAGAGCGCGTCTGCTCGAGTTGCCCAGACGGTTGCAGAGCCAGCGGCGGAAAATCTCTCAGAAAATTCCAGTCCCGCTCAGGTAGCGGCTGGCGAAAACAAACGAGCCACCGAAGATCTCGTCGCGCGAGTGTTGGCGAGCCTTAGCCCGGAAGTGATGCAAGCGGTCACGCGGGAATTGCTGAAGCCCGTGGTGGAAGCCATGGTGCGCGAAGAGCTGAACAAGAAGAAATAATTCCCTTCCGATAGTTCGCTTCCGGATTGTTCAAACCGAGTACGACCGCAGCCATTTGGGAATGGCCAGCCCTGCACGGTAGAATGAATCCACGATCCGAATCGGACTGCGAATTTCGCCCTAGGATCACTTAGCGTCCAGCCGCTGTTCATCGCGCAGGATATCCAGTATTGGGAAGTCCCTAGTTGAAATTGCTTGGATAGTGGTGAGTTGCCCATGGTGGAGTTTAAGAAGGCGCTGATCCCGGAAGAGATTGAAGCGTTATGCGCGTTTGATAGCCGGGCTTTTCATGCCTATCCGGCCGACCTTTACAACCCCGACGTGTGGCGGAAGCTCGAATCGTACTGGATGGTGGTGGATGGAGAGACGGTGGGGTGTTCCGCGTTTCGATTCCATATCGATCACGATGGAAGGGCGCGCCCCGGAACGCTCAGCCTGTCGAGTACGGGAGTTCTGCCGGAGTATCAGGGACGTGGCTACGGCCTCATGCAGAAGGAATGGCAGATCGAATTCGCAAAGCAA
>JBEKVU010000188.1:0-7847 GCA_049513775.1 Candidatus Acidiferrum sp. | reverse complement strand
ACGATTCCGCGATCGTGCGCGGCAAAACTCGGAGAAACCGCGGTCACCGCCAGCGCTTGAGGACCAAGTCTACGATGCGCGGCCCAGGCAAGATACGCAGAGTCGGTCCCCCCGGAAAGCGCTACGATCACCGAAGAAAGCTCCGTCAAACGCTGGAACAGCGCCTGTTCCTTTTCCTCGGGAGTGCGGAGCAACGATTCCGTCGCCGCAGAGTTCCCATTTGCAAGGACACCATTCGGCGCGTGGATGTGAATGAGAGAGTTCATAGTTTCGCCGCGGCTCAGTGCTTGAAATCCAGAAGCACGTCCACCGTTCCCTGTTTCGGATCCGTCTGTAACCAGTGTCCCACACCATCGTAATGCACAGGAAGGTCGCCAAAGACCTTCTGTGGATGCGTCTCGAGCTTGGTCAAGAATTCCTCAAACACCGATTTGTCGAACACGGCTCCTTCCGTGAGTGGCCACGCCTGCTTCAATCGTCGCTCACCCTCAAGCGAAAGTCCGGACAGCACCAGCTTCCCGTAACGATATGCTGGCCCTTCTTCGATGCTCACCGCGTAAGATATGGTCTGCGCGGCGTCGTCATAGGTTGACGTGGCGTCGATTTTCACTTCGAGATAGCCGTTTACCCCGTATTGCTCGCGGATGCGATCCCAGCCGGCCTCCAAGTCCTGGCCATTGGCCATAGCACCAGATTTTTCGCCGAGCAAATTGTTCAGCGTGATTTCCGATAGCGCGCTGTTGCCGTGCCACTGCACGGCGTTCCATTTATATGCCGCGCCGCTCGCTACCGGAATGAACACCGGCAACTGTTCGGGAAGCTTTTGATTGGGGTCGCCGGCCAGCCGCACCTCAGGCGGCCCCAGCTTGACGCGCAGAAATCCCCGCTCCAAATAAAATGCCCGGATCTGCTCAGCAAGGAAAACATCGATGGTAGAACGCGAATACTCTTTGCCGATAATCTCTGCAAGGTGCTGTTGCACCGCTTTCGAGGCACTGAGTGCCGGATCGCCAAAGGTGATACTGCCGATCAACAGCGAAGCCCCGGTCAAATGAAACTGCAAAATGTCGCCCTCGCCGAGAGGATTGGCGATGGGCGCATGCTCGACGGGGCTGTTCAATCCACGTTTGAGCAAAAGCGAAGACACCGCGTCCGTCGCCTGGTCGACGACGTTGCCGTCGCTAGGCAGCCGGCCATCGTAGTAGGGAAGCTTGGCGCGGATCGCGTCCGCCAGTTCCGTGTCGGAGAACCATGGGAAATTGTCGAAATACACCGGCAGCCGTGGCGCTTCCTCCAAGTGGTACGTCACCGTCACGCCGTCGCCGTGGGTTTGGAAATTGTAGTTTACGTTGGCGAACATGCCGGTCTGCAGCAAGCGGTCGGCCCCAGCTTGCAAATCAGCGCGGCCAACTTGCGAACCAATCACGAGACCGGTCAGGGAGACTACAGTCTGTGCGGGAAGAGACTTCAGTCCGTCGGTGGAAACCTGCCGAAGAGCGGCTGTCCCCGCGGGTGCGGCAGTTTGCGCGCGACCGATGGCAACCACCGCCAACGCTAAACCCAGCGCCACGGTCGCGCTATGCCATGCGCCAAGCTTTTTGAAATCGATAGAACCCACGCCATCATTCTAGCGGAAAATGGGCTAGCAGAAAAAATTGGCGAAAAAAATGACGAAGACCCCGGCGCTTCCGCGTTACTCAACGGTGACGGACTTTGCCAAATTGCGGGGCTGATCCACATCGCAACCCCGGCGCACTGCAATGTGGTATGCCAGCAATTGCAGCGGAATAATCTCCAACAGCGGCACCAGCAATTCGGGCGCGGCCGGCAGTTCGATGAGGTGATCGGCGGCTTCGCGCGCCAGATAATCGTTCGCCGTGACGATGGCGATCACGATGCCGTCGCGCGCCTTTACCTCTTTAATATTGGAGACACTCTTTTCGTACAGCGTCACGGAGGCGGGATCGTTGTCGTCCCGCGTGGCCAGCACCACCACCGGCAGATTTTCGTCGATCAACGCGTTCGGGCCGTGTTTCATCTCCCCAGCCGGGTAGCCTTCGGCGTGAATATAAGAAATCTCTTTCAGCTTTAGCGCTCCTTCGAGCGCAATCGGGTAATGAATTCCGCGCCCGAGATACAGAAAATCGGTGAAGCGGAAAAATTGCCGCGCCAGCGTTTCGTAAAATCCTGTAGCGTCCGCCTGCAGCACTTGCTCAATCTTGTGCGGGATGCGGGTGAACTCCAGCATCAGATTCCTTGACGCTTCCGGAGAGATCTTTCCACGCACTTCGCCGAGATAAATCGCCAGCAACAGCAACGCCGTAAGCTGCGCAGTAAAGGCTTTCGTCGACGCCACGCCAATTTCCGGGCCAGCGTGCGTCAGAATGGCGCCCGCAGCTTCGCGCGTGATCATCGAGCCCATCACGTTGCAGATGGCCAGCGTCGGCGAACCCTTGCTCTTCGCTTCGCGCTGCGCCGCCAAAGTATCGGCGGTTTCGCCGGACTGGCTGATGCACACGGTCAGCGTCTTGCTATCCAGAATGGGGTCGCGATAGCGGAACTCGCTGCCGTAATCCACTTCCACGGGCAAACGCGCCAGCCTCTCGATCATGAATTTACCTGCCAGCGCGGAATGCCAGCTCGTTCCGCAAGCGACGATGCGAACACGGTCAAAGGCTAGAAACTGCTCGGCGGTGATGCGCATCTCATCGAGAAAAACTTTGCCCGTATCTTGCGAGATGCGGCCCAACAGCGTGTCCCGCACCGCCCGTGGCTGTTCAAAAATCTCTTTCTGCATGAAATGCTTGTAGCCGCCCTTTTCGGCCATGATGGGGTCCCAGTTGACGTGCTGTGTGGGACGTTCCACCGCGCGGCCGTCGTGATCCATCACTCGTACCCCGCCTTGCGTCAGCACGGCAATGTCGCCATCCGCCAAAAAGAAAATTTCCCGCGTATGCTCGAGCAGTGCTGGGATATCGCTGGCCACAAAATACTCGCCATCGCCGATGCCAATCACGGAGGGTGGCCCGGGCCGTGCCGCCACAATTTTCTGCGGATCATTCGCAGAGAGAAACACCAGCGCATAAATCCCGCGCAATTCCTTGAGTGTCTGGCGCACCGCTTCTTCTAGCGGCACGTCGCCCTGCGCATGCTTTTCCACCAGGTGGGCGACTACTTCCGTGTCCGTCTCGGTGACGAACTTGTGGCCTTCGCTCTGCAACCGCTCTTTCAATTCCAGATAATTCTCGATAATCCCATTGTGCACCACCACAATTTGCCCGCTGCAATCGCGATGCGGGTGAGCATTTTCTTCCGTCGGACGCCCGTGCGTGGCCCAGCGCGTATGTCCAATTCCATACGTGCCGTCGATGGGCGATTTGCGGATTACCTCTTCCAGATTGCGCAGCTTGCCGGAAGCGCGCCGGATTTCCAGTTTGCCCTCCGCCGTAACCACTGCAATTCCCGCCGAGTCATATCCGCGATATTCCAGCTTGCGCAGCCCCTCGACAATCACGGGCACGACTTTCTTCGGGCCGATATAGCCGACAATTCCGCACATGCGCGAAGTCTCCTCGGGGACTTTGTTAGCGTAACACGGCGGCCAATTCGTGATGCGCACGCACCAAACGGCTGGTGACGAATACGGATACGGAGCGCGGCACTACTTGAGTTTTTACCTGATGGGGAGCGTGGGCGCGGGTTGCAAGTCGTAGGTGGTCAGTTTGAGGTCCGCGTTAAAACGAAACGTCACGCGCGCGGCTTCGGGTTGCAAGGTCTTTAGATCCACGTGATGCACGATCACCACCAGCGTGTGCGGTTCCGTGGAGTCTTGAACTTCATACCCGCGCATATTTACGAACGCTTGTACGCGATACGCCGGTGTACCGGGTGGCAGCTCTTTGGCCAGAAGAGCGTCGATATGCTCCAGGCGCGGATCCGCAGTGTGCGGAGCATCCTTTTTGCAGCCGCCCGCGACCCCGCACAGCGCCATCGCTGGGAAAAGCAATGCCCAGCACAAAAGTGCGGGGCGCCTGCGACGCAGAAGTGAAAGAGTCCTCATGTAGCGGCGGTCCAAGCGGTCGCGTCAGTCCAGGATCTCGAAGCGATATTCTTCGATCACCATGTTGGTCAAAACTTCTTTCGAGATGCGCTCGACCTCCGATTGCGCCTCGTCGCGGCTCCAACCATCAAGGTTGAGCACAAAAAATTTGCCTTGGCGAACATCTTTGACAGCCGCATAGCCCAGACCGGACAGCGCATGCTGAATAGTCTGCCCCTGCGGATCGAGAACCGTACGCTTTGGCATCACCCATACGTGTGCTTTCATAGCGTCAGTATAACATCGGCCGGCAGGGCCATCGCGGCCGTTGGCGGCTCACGGCGCGGAAAATCATCGCAAACGATTCGGCGCCGCAGAAACCAAACTTCGTAGTGTTACCGGAACGCGTGCGTGAAGCTCATTTCCACCAAGCGTTCCAGTTCCGTTTTCGTCAGCCCGGTCTTCCACGCGTTTTCGTACTCACCCGTCAAAGTGGTGTGAAACATCGTCGGATCGTCCGTTGAAAGCACGACCGGAATGCCATGACGGAAAAGTTTCGGCAACGGATGTTGCTCGATCTTTGCTCCTTCGACGCCCAACTGCACGTCCAGCGCGCCGGTGCAAATGTTGCTCGCGGGGCAAACCTCCAGCGGTATCTGCCGCTCGGCCAGCAAATCCATCAGTGCCGGATCGCGCACCGCCGCGATGCCGTGCCCGATGCGCTCCGCGTGCAAGTGCTCGATAGCTTCGCGAATATTTTCCGGCCCGCCTACCTCTCCCGCGTGAATCAGGCGGTGCATGCCAAGGTCCGCGGCGCGACCGTACACCGCGCGAAACTCGCGCGCCGCAATACTGCGTTCATCGCCGCCGATTCCGAAAGCCACAATTTTGGGGCTGCTGCAGCGTTCCGCAGCTTCCACCACGGCCATCGCCGCTTCCACGCCAAACTGCCGCACCGCGTCCCACACCCAGCGCAAGCGCAAGCCCTTCGGCTCAAACTCTTCCGCCACCTCGAGGATGGCCTCAAAATTGGCCTGCGGGTCCTGTCCCCGCAACTGCATCACGCCAATGGAAAGGGTCACTTCCGCATAGACCACATGCTGCAGTTGCAGCGCTTTCGCGAAATCGCGCACGATCACTGCGTAGTCTGCCGGCTCGCGCAAGAACGACGTCACCCACTTGAACGTTTCGATAAACTCCACAAAGTCTTTATATGCGTAGCGCCGCCGCACCTCTTCCTCGGTCACCTCGGCACCGTGACGCGCGGCAAGCTTCGCCACCGTCGCCGGTTGCAGCGAGCCTTCAAGATGCACGTGCAGCTCCGCCTTTGGCAGAGAAGCGATGCGAATAGGAAGCGCTGTCAATGAACTGCACCTTTCGGAATAATCGGACGGGCCACGAAAAAATCAGTACCAAAAATCAGTGAGGCAGCGGTGGCTTGCCCGCATTGATCCACGCGGTCAGCCAGTACGAACCGGTGTCCGTGGCCGCATTTGAGAGCTGCCGGATCAGAATGGCTGCCGATAGATTGTAAAAGCGGTCGTAATACTCGTCCGTGTACGTCGAAAGTCCGATGTGCGCGTTGCGGTCGGCCAGCTCTACGTTCTCAATCCAGGCATGCGAAGCCAGGCACGCTTCAAACGCATGATCGGTTGGATCGCCAATGAACGAAGCATCGTTTGGCCGCATCGGAAAAAACGAAGAAAAGCGATCCACCAGCGTGGTGCCAAAGCGTTCGTCGATGCCCATCTGCCCGCTGAGCTTTCCGTCAAAATTATCCGTGGTATGAAAGGGGTCGTCCGTCTCCGAAACATATAACGCCAGCAGTGCGGCGTCCTCTTTCGCTTCGTCCCAGCGCCCAAGCCGCATCGCTTCGGTCAATTTCTGGCTATAAACGCCCACTTGCCACGGCAGCAGCCCGTTGCCTTCGAGCTTCCACTTGCCAATCTTCGCTACCGCCGCTTTGTAGTTGCGCGGCAACATCACAAATGGGAACCGTCCGTATTTATCGAGATACAGATAGTGGTTGCGCCGTTCCGCGCTGGATTTCGCCAGCACCTCCAGCGGATCGCTCACATGTTCCAGCAGGAACGCCCTGTTGGCATCGAAATAGCCGCGCAGTTCCGGCGGCAACGTCTCGATGGCTTGATTGATCACCAGCTTTTGCCCGCTCCGTCCCCAAGCCCTCGCCGTGTGCGGACAAAATGCGCACAACGCCACTGCCAGAAGCGCCAGCACCCTCGTCAGCAGCTGCTTGCCCAACCCTTGCGGCATTCCGCAATTCCTCTTACGCTCGATTTGCTGCCCGCAGCGTGCTCTTCCGCCTGCCATACGAATAATAAAGCACCAGCCCTATGATCATCCAAACGAAGAAGCGAATCCAATTCATGATCGGTAGCCCGGCCATGAGCAGTAGGCACGTGAAGATGGTGATGATTGGGGCAATTGGGCCGCCGGGGGCGCGAAACGCGCGATGCCGGTTCGGTTCGCGATAACGCAAAATCAATACGCCGCCAGCCACCAGCGCAAACGCGAACAGCGTGCCGATATTGGAAAGGTCCGCGAGCGTGCCAATATCGAGAATGCCGGAGGGAATGCCGACCACGAAACCGGCGACCCAGGTCGAAAACGCGGGAGTCTGGAAACGCGGATGGACGCGGGAAAATATTTTGGGGAACAGCCCGTCGCGCGACATGGCAAACCAAACCCGCGCTTGCCCCAATTGGAAAACCAAGAGCGAGGAAATCATGCCCATCATCGCGCCGATGAGCACCACCAGACGCACACTGCGGAAATTTAGCTTTTTGAGGGTGTTTACCACCGGGGCGGCGTCGTCGACCAAAGTGTCCCAACGCACCAGCCCGGTGAGCACTACGACCACGGCAATGTAAAGAATCGTGCAAACCACTAACGTAGCGATGATGCCGATAGGCAAGTCGCGCTGTGGGTTCTTGCACTCCTCAGCCGCCGTGGACACCGAATCGAATCCGATATACGTAAAGAAAACGATGGACCCGCCGGTAAGAATCCCCGGCCATCCGTTGGGCGCGAAAGGATGCCAGTTTGCGGGATGAATCAGCCGCGAGGCGAAACTCACGAACACTAGAATGGCGACAATTTTCAGCAGCACCATCACGTTGTTCGTCTCGGCCGATTCGCGGATCCCGCGCACCAGAATCACCGTGAGAATCATCACGATGAGGAACGCCGGCCAGTTGAAGCCGAAGTGCCAGCCCGGCGCGTATATTTGGTTGTTCTGCAAGTCTTGCAAACCGCCCGGCAGATACGCCGGCGAAATCCAGCGCGGGTCCGGATGCCAGCCAAACCAATCGAACAGGTTCACGACATGCTGGGAAAATCCCACCCCAACGGCCATGTTGCTAACGGCATACTCCAGGATCAAATCCCAGCCGATAATCCACGCGATGATTTCACCCATGGTGGCGTACGTGTAGGTATACGCGCTACCGGCAATGGGAATCATCGCGGCCAGCTCAGCGTAACAGACGGAAGCAAACCCGCACACGATGGCCACAAGCACGAAGGAAAGGGCGATGGCCGGTCCGGCACCTGGGCGCCCGAACGTGGGCGAATGATGAATCAGATATTCCAGCAGCGGAGCATTCAGGATCGAAGACGCCGTGAACTTCTGGCCGGCAATCGCCGTGCCGATAATCGTAAAAATTCCCGAACCAATTACCGCGCCAATGCCCAGCGACGTGAGGCTTACCCAGCCCAGCGACTTTTTTAAGGGGACTTCAGCGTTCTCACAATCCGACAACAGCTGGTCAATGCTCTTGCAGCGGAA
>JBEKVU010000187.1:0-17593 GCA_049513775.1 Candidatus Acidiferrum sp. | reverse complement strand
CGAAAATTTCGCCAGCTTTTGCCGGCAAGACTATCCAAATTACGAGATTCTTTTCTGCGTCGATCCGGATGACCCTGCCGTCCCGGTACTAGAAAAGCTCACACGCGATTTTCCTGACCGTCAAATTCGCCTGATCTTCGGCTCTGGGCGCACCGCCATCAACGACAAGGTTGCCCGCCTGGTGCGGCTAGTCGACGAGGCCCAGCACAATCTACTGGTCATCACCGATGGAGACATTCGCGTGACGCCCGACTACCTGCGAACGGTTGCGGCGCCGTTTCGCAACCCGAAGGTCGGCGGCGCAACGTGTCTGTACGTCTCGACCGAAGAGGCCAAGCTCATTCAGGAGCTGCAATCCGTAGGCATGATCTCCGATTTTTTCGCGGGCATCATGGTTGCCTGGCAACTCGACGGCGTGAAATTCATGTTTGGGCAGACGATGGTCATGACGCGCCAGGCAAATGTCGCCTTCGGCTCCTACCGCATGATTGAAAATCGTCCCGCGGATGATCTGCTCGCCGGCCGGCTGATCGCCGAGCAGGGCTTTGAAGTGAAGTTGCTCTCTTATGTTGTGAAAACTGTCGCCGACTTCAATTCTTTGCGCGATCTGCTCTACAAACGCATGCGCTGGATGACGGTCATGCGCTCCATGCGCCCTTGGGGCCACCTCGGTCTGATTTTCACTTGGGGATTACCGTGGACGCTTATTGCCGTAGCGGTGCATCCAACGCTCGAGGTTGTCGCGATTTATGTTGGAGCTTACGCCGCACTGCGCGTAGCCATGGCCTGGCTTATCGGTATCCGTGGAATGAAACAAGAAGGTTTTTGGCGAAAGCTGCCGTTGATCCCCGTCTGGGATGGCTTGGCTTTCGGCATTTGGCTGGCCAGCTTCACCCGCACCACCATCCGTTGGCGTGGCGTCGACTATAAGATTCGCAACGGCGCTTTCGTTCCGCCCTCCGCAGGGAATTAGAGGGTGTCTCCTTTCCCTGACGGACGCATCTTGCGTTGGTTATTTCGCAGGCGGAACGTTGCGCACCAGCAGCTTGCCGCCACTGCGCAAAACCGTCAAAAAATGTTCCGCGCCCACAAGATTCTCGATGCGGTCTACTTCTTTTTGCGAACCCACAAAGTAATACCGGTCCGGGGTGGTCCACAGGTTAGCGAAGTCGCTGTCGGTCAGGAACACTGCGGGCGCCCCTGGCGCCGCAGCTCCATAATCCAGATTTTGCTGTTTGCCGTTCAACAGCAGAGGGCTGGTATTCGCATAAAACGGCACCGAAGAGAACGTGTAGTAGTGCCCCTGCACGATAAGTTTTCCCGGCGGCTGCGCCAGCAGTGCCTCCGCCAGGGGACGGGAAGAGAGATACGGATCAAACACGGTCAGCGCCTGGCGGGCCGCCAGGAAAAACATAATCATCATCAGGCAAGTCAACAGGTACGCGCGCGAACCCTTCCACAGTAAATTGGCCAGCGCGCCAATCAGAAAAGCTGCGCCCGCCATATACAGCGGGAATCGCAGATAGGCGAACGAATTCAGCGTCAGGTCCAGCATGTGCCCCAACGACAGCGTGTAGGCCGAAGGAGTGCTTGAGAGCGCCATGGAAATATCGCCCGGCGTCGGGACATTGCGCACGTAGAAAGCGATAGCGATGCACGCCAGTGCCGCGATCGCGGCAATCGCGCCGAGCACGCGCGTGCCACGCTGCACCCACTTGCTTTCGGTGGCCATCGCCGAGCCAATCAGTAGCGCCAGCGCCGGGTAACACGGCATCGAGTAGTATTCCTGCGTCGTCGAAAAGGTGAAGAACACCAGCATGAAGCCGGTCCAGCAAATCGCCAGCAGCCGCGTCTGCCCGGCGCGATCTACGGGCTTGAACGGCAGCTTCACGGCGGCCGGAAGATACACGCTCCAGGGAAACAGCCACACAAAGTGAAATAGCCAGAACCATAGCCGCGGCACGGTATTGTAATCGCGCGGGAAGCGCCGGTTCAGAAAACGCAGGAGTTGCTCGTTCACGAAATAAAACCACAAAAAACCGTGATAGTGGCCGGATGAGCTCTGCAGCGTCCATGCAAAATACGGCGGATTGCGCAGTGTCGCCAGAATGTGCCACGGCGCGGCCAGCAGCAGCACGATCGCCATGCCGGAAAAGGGATGTAGCCGCTTCCACGTCGCCCATGAAAAGAGTCGCTTCGTAAACAACAAAAATAAAACCGCCGCCGCGATGGGGAAGACTACCGCGATCAAACTCTTGAGGAGCAGTCCGACTCCCAGGCTTGCGGCACACACATGCGCCCAGACGCGTGGATGCTTTTCTTCCTCGTCGAGTGCGCGCAGAAACGCCCACATCGAAAGCGCGATGGTAAAGGTTAGCATCACGTCGGGAAGCAGGATGCGCGTAAACAGCCACACGCCGATGCACGTGGCCATCACCAGACCGGCGTAAAATCCCGCGCGTTTGCCAAATGCCCATTTGCCAAACGCCGCGGTCAACCACGCCAGCCCGATCGCCGAAAGTGCCAAGGGAATTCTCGCCGCCCAATCGTGCACGCCAAAGATTTTGTAGGTGCTGGCAATCAGCCAGTAGATCAGCGGCGATTTCTCGAGATACAAAACTCCATCGATGCGCGAAGTTACCCAATCCCCTGAGGTAAGCATGGTGCGGGGAATCGCCCCGTGCACCCCGTCAACGTCGTCCATCAAGGATGGCGGCGAAATAATGCACGTTAAATAGATGGCTGAGGCTACGAGCAGCACCACGGTGAGAGAGACGCTCCAGCGTTTCTCCGCATTTTCGCTAGACAACTGGCGGGCTCCTCGGAAAGGAATTAATGCCAGTGTACACCATCCATCGCTTCCGCTCTTTCTAAGAGGAACTGGCGCACCTTGGTTCTTGGAAAGCGATGGTTCGAGAGCTTCCGAGCTTGGCAAGCAACCCGCCTGCACCGCGTCACTCGTATCTGAGCGCCACCATCGGATCGACGTTCATCGCTCGTCGCGCCGGAAGGTAACAGGCCACCAGCGCCACGCTGGTCAAGACCATACCCACCACGGCAAACGTCGCCGGATCCGTCGCGCTAACGCCGTAAAGAATCTTCCCCAGCAATCGCGTTACACCCAACGCCGCCAGCATTCCAATGCCTACCCCGATCAACGCCATCTTCATTCCGGGGCCCAAGATCAGCCGCAGCACATCCGCCCGTTGCGCCCCCATCGCCACGCGTACGCCGATCTCCTGCGTTCGCTGCCCCACCACATAAGCAATCACGCCATAAATACCCGCGCTAGCCAGCAGCATCGCCAGCCCGGCAAATACGCTCAGCAAGATCATCGAGACTTGGCGCGTCGTCAGCGACTCCGCAATCGTGTCGTCCATCGTCTCTTCGCCGAACATCACGTATTCTCCGCTTAACTTTTTCAGCGCCTCTTGAATCGCCTCCCCGCTGACCGGCTTCTTCTCATCGCATCGCACCAACGCCCCAGTTCCGCTCCACGACGATGGATCCATCGCTGCATCCGGGAGCTGCATATACGGAAAATAAAGCTGTGCCCGCAGCGATTCCGTATCGTCCGTATCCAGCCCCCACTGCTTCACGTGCCCCACAATGCCCACGATTTCCGCGCGTCCGCCCTTGTTTTCCAGAAAAATGTGCTTCCCGATCGGATCTTGTCCCGGAAAATATTGCCGCGCGAATACCTCGTCCACCACGATCACGTGCGGAGAACTCTCCGCGTCTTCCCGGCTGATAAATCTTCCACGCTCGAGCGGGATGCGCATGAGGTCTAGATAATGTTCTTGCACCACATAGCTCAACGCCCAGCTCATTTCATTTTCTGTCGTGGGTTTGGCGTGTCCTTCGATCCAGAAAAGATCCTCGTCATCGCCTTGCAGTGGTGTCGCGCCCCACGAAAGAGATGACCCGGTAACTCCAGGCACCGCGGCCAACTCATCGTTCAGTCGGCGCAAATTCGCTCGAAGCGCCTGCGGACCTATCTTGTTCATCGCGGGAGGCATTGCCACGCCAAACGTCAGCACGTTGTGCGGATCGAAGCCCGGGTTAACTCTCCAAAGCATGCCGAGGCTGCGCATCATCAAACCCGCGGAAACCAGCAACACCAGCGCCATGGCCATTTCCAGGGCCACGAAAATTCCTTGCGTTCCGTTGCGCGAACTGCTGCCACGTCCGCCTTCTTTCAGCTTGTCTTGCACATCGCTTTGCACCGATTTCAACGCCGGCGCCAAACCAAAAAAAACTCCACACCCCAGCGAAATGACCAGCGTGAAAAGCAATACTCGCCCATCGAGCCCCACTTCCGAGCTCCGCGGAATCGGAATCGGTATTAGACCCAAAGCCGCCTTCGTCCCGAGTGCCGCAAGCAATAAACCGAGTGCGCCGCCGGCTAATGACAGCAGCACACTTTCCGTCAGCAATTGGCACACGATCCTTGTTCGGCTGGCGCCGAGTGCCGTGCGAATCGCAAACTCGCGCGCTCGAGTGGCCGCTCGCGCCAGCGTCAAGTTGGCCACGTTGCCGCACGCAATCAGCAATACAAACCCCACGGCGGCGAGCAGAACCCATAGAAAAACGCGAATATCTCCCACGATCGCTCGCTTCAGCGGAACCACCGCCGCCCCGATGCCTTTGTCGGAATCCGGATATTCCGCCGATAAATTCCGCGTCACCGATTCCATATCGACGCGCGCCTGTTCGATCGTGACTCCCGGCTTCAATCGCCCAATTCCATGTATTCCCAAACCGGCGTCGCGCTTCGCAAGCAGCGGATTGCGCCATTGTCCCAACGGCACAAAAACTTCCACGCCATGGAACCCTCCGAGCGCCAGATTAAAACTGGCGGGAACTATGCCCACGATGGTGTAATCCTTGCCGTCGAGCGCCAGGCTCTTTCCGACCGCGTCCCGCGAGCCGCCAAATTTTCGCTTCCAAAACCCCGCACTGATCATCGCAATCGGCGCCGCGCCGATATCGTCTTCGCCGGGCACGAACGTCCTTCCGATCGCCGGATGTACCCCGAGAACAGAAAAAAAGTCCGAAGTGATCAACATTCCCGGAACCTGTTCCGCGTCTCCCAGACCGGTCAACGTGAAAGGAAAGCCGCGCGAAGCCGCGATCTTGGAAAACGCGCGGTTGTCTTTCTGCCAGTCGCGAAAGTTTGGAAAAGAAATCGAGCCCGTAGCAAAATTCGGCTTGCTTTCGGCCAACCACACCAGTTGCTCGGGATGCGGATACGGCAGGGGATTCAGCAGCACACCATTTACGACCGAAAACAACGCGGTGTTTGCACCGATCCCCAAAGTCAGTGTCAATATCGCGGCGGCCGTGTACCCCGCGTTTTTTCGCAACGCGCGCAATCCGTACCGCACATCCGCCGCCAAATCATCCGCCCATCGATTTCCAGATGCGCCCGCACCTCATCCTCTAGTTCCGCTTCTTTTCTTCGCTTCCACCAAAAGCTCATGTTCAGTCGCCTCGTCGCAGCGCTTTTTATTCGTTTGCGGAACTGCCGGCCGCTCCTCTTACCCCTCGCCGCGATTCAAAACTCCGCCCATCGCCGCCTGCAGCCGTTCCCATCGTGAGCGTTCATGCGCCAATTGACGCTTTCCGGCCACTGTTAGCCGGTAATACTTGGCGCGTTGCTTGTTTTCGGAGACTTTCCACTCCGAGGCGATCCATTTTTGCTTCTCCAGCCGGTGCAGCGCCGGATACAGCGAACCGGTATCCACCTGCAGTATTTCGCCGGAGTGATTGCGGATAGCCACGCTGATCCCGTAGCCGTGCTGTGCGCCCCATTGCAGCGTCTGCAAAATCAGCAGGTCCAGCGTGCCTTGCAGCAACTCAATGCGATTCTGGTACTTGTGCTTCATAAACTCCTGCCATCCCTTGTCAACGATGTAGAGACCCTACATCATTGGATGTAGAGTCTCTACCCCTAAACAAGACTTGTCAAGAGTGACTCGCGAGAGGAATTGGAGCGTAGGAAGTCCGCGCTGACGCCGCGCGATCGTTACCGCGCCAGGATTTTCTCAAAGAAATCCAAAGCCCGCGCGTCGTTCGATTGGCCCAGCCAGAACATCGCTTGCTTGCGTACTTCGGGGTTGCGGTTGGTGGTCGCTACTTCAATTAGTTTCGGCACGCCTTCGTCCTTCGGCAGTTGGCTCAGCGCGAATACCGCTTTCTTTTTCACGTCCGTCTCCGGATCATGTTCAATCGCGTCGCTGATCTCGCCCACGGCTTTCTTTCCCGCCTTTTGCGCCAGCCAAAAAAGCGCCTGCCCGCGTACAAGTCCGCTGCCATCCTCGCGCGCCATGCGAATCATTTCATCGAGCGCGCCAGGCTCGCGGCTCACCGACAAGGCGAACGTCACTTGCGAACGCACCTCGGCACTCCCATCGTTCTTCGCCATTGTTTTCAACATCGCTAGCCCGGTTGCTCCGCGCGCTTCGCCCAGCCAGAAGGTCGCTTTCTTGCGCAACTCTTCGGGCTGTTGCGCCGCCACAAAGCTTGCGAATGCGCGATCCGCCGCGCCATCCGCATGCAAGGCAATGGCCGTCAACGCTTCGCCGCCTAGCCCATCCCGTCCATGCCCTTGAAACGCTTCGCCCAAAACATAGGCGCCGAGAAACTGCACACTTTCGCCCGCGCCCAGGTTCGTCAACCACACAAAACGCAAATTCCCAGCGTCCAACGTGCAGTCGTCCGAAGCGATTCTTATCCGCATTACCTTACGGTCTTCGACACGCAGCAGCACCACCAGCCGATGCCCGCTCTCGAGCTTTACCGCGTCGTTCCTGGTCGTCGAAATGCCTCGATTCTCGCTTTCAAGCCGGCACGTTCCACAAATTTCTCCGTCGTTATAATTTCCGCAGCACACCGATTGTTGGCCCGCAACTCTTTCTACCCCATACCCGATCCATTCCGCCCGTTCGGACCGTGCCGCAATCGCCTGTACCGTCGCTGAGAGTCCTCCGCTAACCGCCTGCGTTTCCTTCTCGGCGTTCAAAACTCGTGGCGCGCCGTCCGCGGCCTCTTGCGCGGCCCGCGTCAACCCCGGAATTAGCGCGGGGAACAGCAAAGCGGTGGCCACCGTCAACAACAGCTTTCTCGCAATCATCTTGTTCATCGCCGTCCCCTCTTCACTTTTGCAGCAGTTCCATCATGTAGTCCGAGGCATCCTTAGAATTCATCAGCGATAGCTTTTGCACCGCCACCTTCTTCAGTTCCGGATCTTTTTCACTCCGCGCAATGGCCACCAGCGCCTTAGCATTGTCCGAGATGAACAGTGCGTTCAGTACGTCTCCGCGAAGTTCGCGGTCGGACTCTTTGCTGTAAATCGTCTGCAGCGCGCTGGCGGCGCTTGCTCCGCCCACCAGCCCCAGGTTGTGTATCGCGGCGCCTCGCAGTTCCACATCTTTTTCATTTTGTGCCGCCTCGACCAGCCGGGCGGCATCCCCGGCAAGAAAAAACGCCTGTAATATGGCTCGCCGCGCCTCCACGGAGGTTTCCGCCTGATACAGTTGCTCGAGTTCGCTCTCTCCCCCTACCAGGCCGAGTTGCCGGATAGCCTCGCGCCGCAAATCCACGTCCTTTTCGCTTTTTGCCGACGTGAAAAGATGCTCCTTATCCCCGGCGAGCATGAAACTCTTCAAGACCGCCCGCTTCACGGCCGTGTCGTTCGTCGCCGCATAAACTTCCGCCAGCGTCTTGCGCGATTCCGGCCCGCCAAAGAGCCCCAGGTACTCCACCGCCTTCCGCTGCAGGTCCGGATTGCCCTGGCCGCGCGCCGTTTTCCCTAATATTTCCCGCGCTTGCGGCGATCCGCTCTGCGCCATCACGAACAGCGCGCGCGATTTTTCCTTCGGCGATCCTGTGCCGTTCAATACCTTTTCCAGCAGCGGCATCGCTCGTTCCGGATCGCTGTTCATTAATCCCTGAATCGCTAGCATTTTCAGCTCATCGTCGTTCTGGCTCTCTGGTTTCGTGGGTTGCCCCGAAGATTGCCGCACCTCGATCTCCAGCGCCCCGGCATCTTTCTGCCAGCGGCTTTGCGGAAAGCGCTGCTTTAAGTCCGCGATGGTGGCCAGCGCCGCGTCGCGTTTTCCCAGCTTGTTTTGCGCGTAGGCCTTCCAGTACAGCGCCGCGTCTGCCTGCCCGGCGTTCATTTTCGCCACTTCGCCGAACTTCTCTTCCGCGCGTTCGAAACGGTCTTCATCGAGCGCGTCGCGCCCGCTGTCGTAAACCTCTTGCATGCGTTCGGCCCGTTCTTGTGCCCGCTCGCGTTTCTCCTGCTCCCGATCACGCGCCTCCCGTTCTCGGTCGCGCGTTTCCCCGGTGCGATCCGGCGTGTCTTGGTCGGCGTCTTTTTCTTCAACAAAACTCCGGTTCGTCTGCAGCCTTGCGGGCGCGGCATGCAGAGGCGGCAGGCACATTCCCGTCAGAAGAAAAATTGCGCCCATCGCCATCCATTTTTGGCTTCTCGTCCGTGCATCTTGCATGGTCATGTCTTCTTCCTGTCTTTTTGTAATTTGTCGCTATCTGCTGGAGTCGCGCGTTGCCGCTCTTCGAGCTCCTCGCCCACCACCCGCACTTTGAACAAAATTCCCCCGTCATCAATGCGTTCCCGGATGGCCTCGAGCTGCGCTCCGGTTACTTCTCCTGGACTGTGCGCCACATCCAGCAGCACCCGTTCAAGCTCGTCCAGCACGTTTGCAATGCGCCCGTCCCCTTGTTCTAGCGCCGTCTGCCGGTATAAACGGTTCTCGCTCAGCAAATCTTCCGCGCGCTTCTGCTCTGCGGAAATATCGATCAGCTGCGCCGCGCCTTTTTTGGCCTCCGTATTGGACAGCTCCGTCAGCATCATTTCCGAGCGCCCCAAGTGTTCGCCAACTGCCAGCAGCAGCACCTTTTCCCGCATATCCACGGAATTTGTCGCTATCGGAACGCCCGGTGTTTTCGTGCTCCGTCCCGCGAAAAACGCCACCAGCAGGAGGGCCGCCACCCCGGCCAGCGCCGCAAAACGTCGCGGCGTAAAAATTCCCTGGCTCACCAACCGCTGCCACCACCCGACGCTTTCTTCCCGGCTCTTTGCAAGTTCGCGTTCAGGCTGCAATGTTGCCTGCGGAGTCGCCGGCAATTTCCTCTGCCCTTTTGGCTGTAAGTTCGGCACAATCTGCTGCCACACCCGCTGCGCGAACTCGCGCCCCGGATCCGGCACGTCCAGCGTGTCCATGGCCGCAAATACCGCCTCCAGCTCTGCATCAAGTCGTGCAAACTCCGCCCGGCACTCCGCGCAGTCCCGCAGATGCTCGGTAGTCGCTTCGCTCTCCGCCGCCTCGCCCTCGCGATACGCGATGAGCTCTTCCTCGCTCGGATGTCTCATGACTCTGTCCCCATTGCTTGCGCTCCCGCTGCTGGCACTCCCGGCGTTCCGTCCGCCACTTGATGGACGAGCGGAGCTAAAACGCTGCGCAATTTTTGCATCGCTCGAAAAACCGTGTTCTTCGCTGCACCGGCCGTGGCATCGAGCGCTGCTGCAATTTCCTCAATGCCGCACCCGTGCCAATGCCGCATCACAAAAGCCGTGCGCTCGGCCGGCGTCAGCGTTTCCAGTGCCGATTCCAGCTGCTTCCGGAGCGCTCTCTGGCGTCCGGCTGCTCGGCTGCTCGCGCCGCGCTTCTTCGCTGCGCTTCTGCCGCATTCGGTCAATCGCGTAGTTCGCGGCGATGCGATAGACCCACGTCCCAAAATTCGCGCGCTTCTCAAATTGCTCCAGCTTTTGATAGGCCCGCAAAAATCCCTCCTGCACCACTTCCTCGGCATCGTGCCGGTTCCCGGTAAGCCGGTAGGCCAGCCGAAACACGCTCGCGCTGTGTCGCTCGACGAGCACACGATAAGCATTCCGATCGCCCGCGAGCGTCAACTCGATGGCCTCGGCGTCACCTTCTCGCGGGCTACCCCGGTGTTCCGTCATTCGCATCCTTAGACAGTATTTTGCCCCCGCGGTTAGGTCGCATCCGCCCTCAGACGCAAAATGTTCGCATCCGTTCGCGCCGGTTCAACCGCGTAAGCCTTTCTAGAGACGCAACATGTTGCGCCCCGGCTGGCCCGGGCCTAAGACCGGCCAGGCCGCCGTCTCTTCTGTGCAGCGCTCCGGCCAGGCTCTCGGCAGGACGTCGGTCCCGATTTGCCGTATCATTGATCTAGTCCGTACCGGAGGCTCGAGAAGTGATTCCACGTTACACCCGCGAACAAATGGGCCGCGTCTGGAGCGACCAGAACAAATTCGCGAAATGGCTGGACGTCGAACTAGCCGCCACCGAGACCCTGTCCGAAGCCGGCCGGGTCCCCAAAGAAGCCGCCGCCGCGATTCGCGCCCGCGCAAAAATCGACGTAGCCCGCATCAACGAACTCGAAGCCCGCGTAAAGCACGACGTGATCGCCTTCACCATGGCTGTCGGGGAAAGCATCGGCGATCCTTCGGTAGCCCGTTGGCTGCACTACGGCATGACCTCCAACGACGTGGTCGACACCGCGCAAGCCCTGCAAGTGCGCGACGCTTCGCTGCTCATCGAGCGTGCCCTGGTCACCTTCGCAGAAGTCCTCGATCTGCGCGCGCATGAATATCAGCGCACGCCGCAAATCGGTCGCACCCACGGAGTTCACGCCGAGCCCATCACTTTCGGCCTGAAAATCGCCAATTGGTTCGCGGAAAATCAGCGCAACATCGCGCGCTTTCGCGATGCCGCCAAGGAAATGGCCGTTGGCAAAATCTCCGGCGCCGTCGGCAACGCGTCGCATCTCGGGCCGGAGATCGAAGAAAAAATCTGTAAGCGCCTCGGGTTAACCGCCGCCCCGGTCGCCTCCCAGGTGATTCAACGCGATCGCCACGCGCAATATCTAAACTCCCTGGCGCTGATCGCCGCGCTGCTCGAGAAAATCGCGCTGGAGATTCGTCATCTGCAACGCACGGAAGTCCGCGAAGCCGAAGAGCATTTTGGCGGCGAACAGCGCGGCAGCAGCGCCATGCCCCACAAACGCAATCCCGTAACGTGCGAGCAAATCTGCGGCCTCGCCCGCGTCGTGCGTTCCAATATGCTCGCCGCCCACCAAGACATCGCGCTCTGGCACGAACGCGACATTTCGCACAGCTCCGTCGAGCGCATCATCCTTCCGGACTCCACCATCCTGGTGGATTACATGCTCGCAAAAATGACCACGCTCGTCGGCGAAATGCGCGTTTTTCCCGCGCGCATGCTGCGCAATCTGGAATCTACGCACGGTTTGGTTTATTCCGGGCAGTTGTTGCAAGACCTAGTCGAAAAAGGTATGCCCCACGACGAAGCCTACAAAGCAGTTCAGGAAAACGCCATGAACGCGTGGGAATCGGAAGGCAACTTCCGCGAACTCGCCGCCAAAGATCCGCGCATTACCAAGTATCTCGATGCCGCCGGCCTCGCACAGACCTTCGATCTGCAGCGCCAACTACGTCATGTAGACGCGATCTTCGCGCGGGTCTTCCCGATTCCAGCCACAAAATCCACCGGCGCGGACTGATTTGGGTAGCCCGGGCTTCAGCCCTTGCGCCTCGTAAACCCTACAAATCGCCTCGCAAATCCAGCCAGACTCAGTGACAAGCTTCGTTCAAACCGAACCAGCAATCACTCAGAAAAAATAAAAGCGCCGGTCAGCTTTCACTGACCGGCGCCGTCTTGCCTCTTCTAATTTTGGCGGATGCCGAAATTAGCTGCGGAGGCGGAAACTCGAAACCTCATCATCCGCCAACCCGCCGCGAAAACAAAGTCCTAAATTTCTAACTTGAGCCCCATGGTTACTCGACGCGCTGTACGTAGCGCGCTTCGGTCGTATCCACCTTAATGCGGTCGCCTTCATTGACGAATGGCGGCACGTTGACGACCAGCCCGGTCTCCAGCGTCGCCGGCTTCATCACCGCGCTGGCGGTAGCCTTTTGCAACGTCGGCTCGGTGGACACCACGCGCAATTCCATCGTGTCCGGCAAATCTACGCCGATCGCCTTTTCCTCAAAAAATTCGATCTTTACCGGCGTATTGGGCACCAGGTAGTAGATGGTTTCGCCGAGTTCGTCCCGGGTCATCTGCATCTGCTCGTAGGTTTCCGTATTCATGAAGTGGAAATCGTCGCCCTCGTTGTACAGATACTCGAATTCGACCTCATCGAGAATGGCGCGGTCGACGAACTCTTCGGCGCGGAAGCGATAGTCGATCATCACGCCGGTGCGCAGATTCTTCAGTTTGGTCTGCATCGATCCGCGTTTGTTGCCGGGAGTGCGATGGTCGACGCTGAATACCGTGTATAGCTGTCCTTCATGTTGTACGACCATTCCGGGCCGTAGCTGTGTGGCTTTGACGACATCACTCATAGTAAGGTCTGGCCGCTCGGCGGCCGTCTGCTCCTGAATCGTTCAATTTACTTTCGGAAATTCCGGTGCGGTGCGCGGCGGCCCCACGGTGAAGCGATCGGAATGACACGAGGCACGCTGGCGGGGGATTCGCCGCCAACGCGAATAGACAGTATAGATGCCCCGATTCCAAGCGGTCAATGCTGGCCGGCCGCAGCCTGTCCCGCGCCTTGGCTGATTCCCGTGGTGTCATTCGGCATGGGTTCGTGGTCCACCTTTTCTCCAACTTCCGCTCTTGCGGAGCCGTCTGCCATGATTTTTTCGATTTCGTCGGGCGAGCGTGGCAGACGCGCGCTGAGGAGCTTGCTGCCGGTTTCGGTAATGAGCACGTCGTCTTCGATGCGCACGCCGAGATTTTCTTCCGGGATGTAAATTCCCGGTTCATCGGTGACCACCATGCCTGCCTGAAGCGGCTGGCACGCCCCGCCCGGATCGTGAACGTTCAGGCCGATGTGATGACTCAAGCCATGAATAAAATATCGGCCCAGCGGCTTGCCACGTAAATCCTGACCGTGAGAATTGATGTAATCGTAGGCGATGCGGTAAGCGCTCTGTCCGCCCTTGTTACAGACGTTGGCGCCGGGTTTCAGCGCGGCCATCGAGGCATTTTGCGCGCCTAAAACAATTTCGTAAATCTCTCGCTGGCGCGGCGTAAACTTGCCATTCGCCGGAATCGTGCGCGTGATATCGGCGGAATAGCCGGAATATTGCGCGCCCACGTCCATCACCACGATGTCGCCATCCTGAATTTTGCGCGAAAGCTTGTCGTAGTGCAGCGCCGTGGAGTTCGGTCCGGCCCCGACAATGGGCGCGTAGCCCTCGGCTTCGGAGCCGCCCATGGCGTGAACCTCCACCATCTTTGCGGCGATCTGATATTCGTAAAGCCCCGGCCGCATCATTTTCATGGCGGCAAAATGTGCGTCGAGAGAAAGTTCAATGGCCTGCTGCAAAAATTCCAATTCGCCCGGCGATTTGATCTGTCGCAGCGTTTCGATCTGAAAGCGAATGTCTTTTAGCTTGGCTTGCGGCGCCACAAGCTGCAGCCAGTCGACCACTTGCTTTTCGTGTGGATAGCCGCCTTGTTCTTTTTCGTACGGCAGGATGGTGTAGAGATTCGGGTAAGTCGGCGCGAAATGTTCGACCACGGTGCGCATGTCAGAAAAGCTCTGTACGGCGGCGAAACCGGTGCGCGCGTCAATGCCCGGATCGGCCGGAGACATGCGCACGCCATTCCACTTTTCTTTCGCGGGATCTTTGGCGGGGAGAAACAAGATCTCAGGGGAAAGAGCCGGGTCATGCGTTTGGGCCGCCGACGCCGGTTTGGCAGGAAAGATAATCAGGCCGGCGCCTTCTTCATTGTGCCCGGTCAGATAGTAGAAGTTTTCTTCCTGCGCGAAGATGTACGCTTCAGAAACTTCTTCGCGCCCCGTATAGCCCCAAAGAACGATCGGAGCGTCAATCTGTGCGGCAAGTTTAGCGCGGCGTTGTGCGTAGACGCTGTTGGGTTCGCGTTCGCGGCGCTGCTGGGCAAAACCTGTGCTCGCCACGACCGCCGCGAGCAGAAGAAACAAGACACTCTTGTAACCATACCAACAGCGAATAGCCCGCAATCGACCCCCTCGTTTACCGCCCAACCGGTGATTCAAATTGTATAGGAAGCGGGCGAACAGGCGAAATCGCCGGAGAAACGGTCGGCAGGGCGCGGCCGCTGCAAGTGTCGGAAAAAGGTGACAGAAAAGCGATGGGGGAGACCCCTCCCCGGGTGTTTTTGGCAAAGAGTGTCTACGCGAATGAAATTAAATGGGTTGCCGGGAATACTGAATTGAATAGAGGGTGTAAGTCGTTGAAAAGGAAGGGATCGCATTTTGCGGGGGGGGTTAGGAAGGTGCGGTACTCGGAGAGCAGGGGCTGAACTACCGGCCATTGGGCCGTTTGGCGGAGTCGAAGAATTCGAATGCCATCAGTATTCACGGACAAGTGCAGTACAGAACCATAATATTGTTAATGGGTTATTTTGAGAGGTTATGGTAAGGGCGCCATGGCGAAGCGTTCGTAAGACTTAGCTGGGCCTGACGCCGTTACCGGCGGGTTTTTGCATTGCGCGGCTTTTCGAGGCTTAATAATAGGTGAAAACTGGGGATTGGCTAGGTATGCCTACTGCGACAGAAGCAAAGACGTTTGGATTTTACCTGGACGGCCGCTGGCGCAGCGACGGTGAGCGCATCGAGATCCGCTCGCCAGGAACGAGCGAACTGGCCGGCGTAACCTTCCGCGCTAGCGCGGAACAAGCGGAGCAGGCCATCGTGGCGGCGGTGCGCGCCTTTGAGATCACGCGGAAAATGGGCGGATTTGAACGGCAGCGCGTCCTGCGCGGGGTTGCCGAAGGAATCGAGAAGCATCGCGAAGAGTTCGCGCGCACGCTGGCGCTCGAAGCGGGCAAGCCGCTGAAGGCCGCGCGCGTCGAAGTAGACCGCGCCAGCTTTACTTTTGCCGTGGCCGCGGAAGAAGCGGTGCGCGTCGGCGGTGAATATCTGCCACTGGATTGGCAAGCCTCCACCGCGGGCCGTTGGGGCATCGTGCGGCGTTTCGCCATGGGGCCGATTGCGGCCATTACGCCATTTAATTTTCCGATCAATCTGGTGGCGCACAAGCTGGCGCCTGCAATCGCGGCGGGCTGCACAATTATTTTGAAGCCCGCGCCGCAAACCCCGCTTACGGCGTTGCGACTGGCGCAGATCATCGAAGAAGCGGGGTGGCCGGCGGGGGCGCTGAGTGTTTTGCCGCTGTTCAACGAGGACGCCGCCAAAATCGTCACCGATGACCGGATCAAGCTGCTGAGCTTTACCGGCAGCACGGCGGTAGGCTGGCAATTAAAGGCGCAAGCAGGGAAGAAGCGCGTGCTGCTTGAACTGGGCGGGAATGCCGGCGTAGTGGTTTGCGCGGATGCCAACCTCGATTACGCCATCGAGCGCTGCGCTGTGGGCGGGTTCACCTATGCGGGCCAGGCGTGCATTTCCGTACAGCGGATTCTCGTCGAAGGGCCGATCTACGATAAATTCCTGACGCACTTCGTCGAGCGCGTGAAAAAGCTGCGCGTGGGTGACGTGCTGGACGAAGCGACGGATGTTGGCCCGCTCATCAACGAGGACGCGGCGAAGCGCAACGCGGCGTGGATCGACGAAGCGGTGCAGGGCGGTGCGAAGCTGCTGTGCGGAGGAACGCGCGCAGGCGCAACGGTCGCGCCTGCGGTGTTAACCGGCACAAGCCCGGCGATGCGTGTGAACTGCAAAGAAATATTCGGACCAGTGGTTACCGTGGAGAGATTTTCTAGTTTTGATGCCGCGCTGGCTGCCGTGAACAACTCCGATTTTGGTTTGCAGGCGGGAATCTTCACGCGGGACTTTTTGCGCATTAGCCAGGCGTTTGAGACGCTCGAAGTCGGTGGCGTCATCGTCGGCGACGTGCCGAGCTTCCGCATCGACCACATGCCGTATGGCGGGGTAAAGGATTCAGGCATCGGCCGCGAAGGGCTGCGCTACGCGATTGAAGAAATGACCGAGCCGCGGCTGTTGGCCATCAATCCTGCGGGCCTCTAGCCTAACAGCCTGTGGTGAAAGACCGGTTTTTTCTCACTGCTTTACGAGCTTTGTCAGTTGTGGATGCGTGAGGAACGGGGCGATAGCCTTTTTCAGCGTTGGATTCAGATCCCCGCAGAAGCGCCGGTATTTTCGCAACTCCGCCATTTGAAACAACCGGCTTCCGCCACGGACTGCTGGGGTGCGTGGGCGCAAAACGCCTTTCTGAGAAGGCGGCCGCTACAAAATCAATCTAAGCTCCAGATAACCGCAGAGATTATTTTTCCGGCAGGCGGGAGTGCGTGGCGTTGCGCGCTTCGGGGTGTCTGGGGCTCCAGTCTTCGGGAGGGAACGCTACGCGCCAGAAGGTTGGTCGCGAGGTCAGGAATTCCAAGCCTACTTCGGCTTTGCCATTGCGCACCGGGCCCAGAAACACCACGTGGCATTCTTCTTCTTCTTTGGTGCGCTGATGATGCATAAGGAGTTTGCCGCCGCTCAGAACGCGCGAAGCCATCAGAACCAGAGCGCCGTGGGCGTTGATGGCCAGCGTCTCGGTTTCTTCAGTAAAGGGTTGCCCCTGCACGTCGGTGCCGCTGAGACGAACGGCTACTTGCATCAACACGCGCTGACTGCGGCGGCGTGCTCCGGTATTCGTGGGGGTGTTGGAAACTTGGCTCATGCGGTTTCGCTTATTTCACTATACACAGGGACGTCGAGGTGTCGAGAGGCTTAGCGATTTTGAGGCTGCCAAGAAGATACTGGCGAAAACAAACCGCCTATCGAATGCTTCTCAGCCGCTGACTTCTTTGCGCTGATCGCCTTCCTTGCGTTGATCGATGGCCACATAGTGGCGCGTGTCGTGGCCTAGATAAATTTGCCGCGGGCGCGCGATCTTTTGTTCCGGATCGAGCAGCATCTCCTCCCACTGTGAAAGCCAGCCCGAGGTGCGCGGAATGGCGAAGAGTACCGGGAACATGGTCATGGGGAAACCCATGGACTGATAGATGAGGCCGGTGTAAAAGTCCACGTTGGGATAGAGCTTTCGCTTGACGAAGTATTCGTCTTCGAGCGCGATGCGTTCACACTCCAAGGCGATTTCGAGCAGCGGATTCTTGCCCATCAAATCAAAGACTTCGTAGGCCACGCGCTTGATGATGCGCGCGCGCGGATCGTAATTCTTGTAGATGCGGTGGCCGAAGCCCATCAGTTTGGTTTCGCCGGCCTTCACGCGCTTGATGAACTCTGGAACTTTCTGCACGGAGCCGATCTGATGCAGCATGTGCAGCGCTTCTTCATTCGCACCGCCATGCAGTGGGCCGTAGAGCGCCGCGATGGCGGCGGCCGTGGCCGAGTAGGGATCGACATGCGAACTGCCGACGCCGCGGATGGTGTTGGCGGAGCAATTCTGCTCGTGGTCGGCGTGCAAGATGAACAGCACGTCCAGCGCGCGCTCCAGCGTGGGGTTCGGCTTGTACCGCGTTCCGGTAGTGCGGAAGAGCACGTTCAAAAAATTGCCGGGATAGCTGAGTTCGTTGTTCGGATACACGAACGGCATGCCCAG
>JBEKVU010000186.1:0-7962 GCA_049513775.1 Candidatus Acidiferrum sp. | reverse complement strand
CTGGGGACGCGACGAGCAATATCGGCCTCAGCACTAGCGATGGGTTCGAAGCCATCATCCAGGCATTCACGCCGGGCTCGCAGCTATCTTTCCAAGTAGACCTCTCGACCAATGCTAACACCGGCGTCTCGCCAGACGACTTTGCATTCTCGCTCTTGGACAGCATGGGATTTCCGATTCCGACGCAGGATGGCAGCGGTGCCGACACGTTCTTGACCGTGTTGCTAAATTCCAGCAATCCGAGCGTGCTCACCTACGCCTCCGATCCAACCACTGGCACGGCTGCTGGAGGCGTTCTCATTTCCTTGAGCGCGCCGACGATCGGCACACCGACTGCACCCGTTAGCACTCCTGAACCGTCGAGCCTCGAACTGCTCGTGTGCGCAATTGTGGCGTTGTTGGGAGCTGCTGCGTCCATTCCACCTCGGCACTGGCTCTTCCGGGAATAAGAAAAGGATTGGGGCCGGAGGCTCTTTTAATCCGGGGAGCTTAGGGCCGCGTCACGAATCCGCGTGCTGACGTCGACGGCTTCCTTGTTCTGCGCTGGAGGCGTGAACAGGGATGGCGGCGAGGAAAAAGGTTGGCACCCTTATGGCGGGAAGAGCGACCCATGAGTTACGCGTTCGACATACGGTAGGCCGACAAATCGGAGCTTGTGCAGAACTTGAGGGCCTAGCTCTCGACACGCCCAGAGACAATCCATTGCAGGCAGTGCAGGAGTAAGAACCCAAAGGAAATTACTGCATCGCAAGCGAAGAGAAATCCCAAGGTCGAAATGATTCCATGAATCGGGAATTTAAAAAGCTCATCTGTAAGCTTATTTTTCCTCGCTACTGCCGCGCGAAGTCTTGAGTCGTGGTCGCCCGCAAGCGCCAAGAGAATTTCAAGCGGCACCGTTTTATTGTGCGCCACCTACTCATTCATTTCGGGAAAGCGCCGAATAACATCCAGCCAAACGTCAGGAGTGGCGCTATCGGTCGCAGCCCTTAAATAGTCTGATCGACAAAGACTCTGGAGTAGCCGCACAAATTCTTCCGCAGTGCGCATCATCGAAGCTGAGTCTACGATGTGAAGGCGTCCACCGCCAACTCCTGATCAACGCTGCGGTTACCGGAGAAGTGAAAGTTCATGGTTCCCGACCACGCGAATGTACGTCCAAATGGCGCCTCACCTGCGCTGGACCAGTTTCCACACTGCAAAGGCGAATCCCATTGCCGCTACTGCAAGTCCGCCGATTATCAGATTCAGTGCCAGAACCACGCTCGACCGGGTGGTGACGCCCGCGAATACAAGAGCCAAACCTAGTAAAATCAATAAGATGCCATGGCGAGACTTCAGGTATCCGGACTCGCGCTTACCCAAGCTTTCGACTATAACGAGAACCGCAATCGAAACCACGGCCAGGAACAAAAGTAGAGGGGCTATCATCTTGCTCTCCGTTGTTCGAGCTACGCGGCGTGTCGTTGGTTTGTTCCAATCATTCTGGATGAGTGATCAGCGGATCGCGTTACTCTATTCTCGCGGATTTTCAGAGTAGCGCGGAAACGGTAAACACTGCTTCCCTTCAAGTCGTTGTATCCGAAAGCGCGCAACACACCTTGCTCCGGTGTGCAGTTTCCTCACTCGCGCTTCCGATACAACCGCAGGATTTTGACTCGGCATAGGCGGGGTAGAGGAAGCGCTATATTCTATCCCGTCACTCTTGGGCTCCAAGTTGACCTGCGGGAAAAACTCCCATCACGTTCTACTGACGTTCTCTCGGTATAGCAAAACCTAGAGAAGGATAGTGTCGAACTTGGCCCTGCGGAGGCGGGGAATCGATTTGGGTCTTTCGCGTTGAGATTCATTTCTCTAAACTTCGCACACTTGACCCGCCGGATTCGAAAACGCGAATAACACAAACCCTGCTTTTAGGTACCGGTTTAGTACTTGGTGTGTAGTAACGCACAGATAGATACGCCCCAGAGGGATACCCTCATCGTGGGATATCGGCATGTGCGCGAGGAATATCGGACGCAAAGGATTCTAATCCATGACCACGGTGACTTCGTCTCCGAGAGTACTTCTCATTGAAAATGATCCGGTGGTTGCCGATAAAATTCATGCGGCTCTGGGCGCCCCCGAATCCGGTTCGTTCGACGTGACACGGGTCCGGCAGCTTTCGGAGGGCCTCGTGCGCCTGAGCGAAGCAGCAGTTGATGCCATCCTGCTGGATTTGTCGTTGCCAGATAGCCAGGGTATCGAGACCTTCGACAAACTGTTCCTGGCCGCACCAGATACCCCGATTCTGATCCTCGGCGGCAACGTTAGCGAAGCGCTTGCGAAGGAAGCCGTTGGGCGCGGCGCGCAGGATTATCTGCTGCCGGATCACCTCGCCTATTCGCTGCCGCGCGCGCTGCGCAACGCGATTGAACGCAAGGCCACGGTGGATGCCATGTACGTAGAAAAAGAACGCGCTGAAGTGACGCTCAATTCGATTGGCGATGCCGTTCTGTGCACAGACATTTCTGGCAACGTCACCTACCTAAATCTCGTTGCAGAATGCATGACGGGTTGGTGCCGCGACGAAGCCATTGGCAAACCCCTTGCCGAAGTTTTCCGAATCATCGACGGCACCACGCGCAAGGCCGCTCTCGATCCCATGGAGATGGCCATCGAGCAAAATAGGACGGTGGGGCTGACCATTAACTGCGTGCTCATCCGCCGCGACGGAGTGGAATCTGCTATCGAAGATTCCGCGGCCCCCATCCACGACCGGGCGGGCCACGTCACCGGCGCAGTGATTGTGTTCCATGATGTAAGCGCGGCGCGGGCCATGTCCCAACAAATGACGCATTCGGCGCAGCACGACGCCGTGACGAATCTGCCCAATCGCCTGCTACTCAGCGACCGCATCGCCCAGGCCATTGCCTTGGCTCGGCGACAGCGTAGACCCCTGGCAATGTTGTTTTTGGATTTGGATCGTTTCAAATACGTCAACGATTCGCTAGGTCACGCCGTCGGCGACGAGCTATTGCGATCCGTCTCCCGGCGACTGCTCGCCAACGTGCGTGCTTCCGACACGGTCAGCCGCCTGGGCGGTGACGAATTTGTGATTCTGCTTCCGGAACTCGCACATCCGGTAGACGCGGCCGCGAACGCAACTAAAATGCTGCTTTCGCTCAGTCAACCTCACATCATCGGGGAACAAGAGCTGCGTATCGATGGCAGTATCGGCATCAGTATTTACCCGGATGATGGAGAGGACGCCGAGGCGCTGATCAAGAGCGCAGATACGGCGATGTACGACGCCAAGGGCAAGGGCCGCAACAATTTCCAGTTCTTCAAAGCGGAGATGAACGCGAAGGTTGTGGCGCGACACTCTCTGGAAGACAGTCTGCGCCGTGCTCTCGAGCGAAATCAGTTCTTGCTGCATTATCAACCAAAGGTGAATCTCGAAACGGGTGAGATCACTGGAGTCGAGGCGCTCATACGCTGGCAACAGCCTGATCGTGAACTGGTGCTTCCTGCCCATTTCGTTCACGTCGCCGAAGAGTGTGGCCTCATTCTTCAGATCGGCCGGTGGGTGCTGCGCGAAGCGTGCCGGCAGGCGCGCGAATGGCAAGAGGCGGGTCTGCCGTTCAAGCGGGTCTCCGTCAATGTTTCTGCCGTCGAGTTCCGCGACAAGGGTTTTGTCGAGGGTGTCCGCGCGACGCTCTCAGAAACCGGCTTGGAAGCGCACTATCTCGACCTCGAACTCACGGAAGGGGTTCTTATGGAGGATGCCGAATCTACGGCCGCCGTACTTCGAGAGCTCAAGTTGATGGGAGTACACCTCGCGGTGGATGATTTCGGCACCGGCTATTCGAGCCTGAGCTATCTCCAGCAGTTTCCCATTGACGGCTTGAAAATTGACCAGTCCTTTGTCCGCCGGATCACCGGCGATACCGACGACTCTCCGATCGTAAACGCCATCATCAGCATGGGGAAAAGTCTCAAGCACCGCGTCATTGCTGAGGGCATCGAAACGGAAGCGCAACGAGCATACCTGCAGACCCAGCATTGCGCGGAGGGACAAGGCTATCTCTTTAGCCGCCCCTTGGCTGCGGCACAATTCGCCCAGTTGCTGCAGATCGGTATAAGAGAAACGGTTATTCACTGAGCCGTCGAGCCGGTTATGGTCGGCTACTCGAACGTGGACTGCGTAACTCCTTCCATGAGAAGGCCAGTGAGTATGAGGGATGTTTTGTCTTTCTCTTTCTTCCAATGAGTTCCTGCCCTTGAGCCAAGCCGCTCCTGTCGCCACCCTGCCATCCGCACTCTTTGTTGAGCGATAGTCGCTCGGTACAATTTGGGTGTACTCGATTCATTAGGTGCTGCTACCTGATTATCGACCTCTTTCCCCTCTCTTCGAAGGGAACTGGGCCAGGAGTTAGTCGCAGTCACCTGTTCTCGGCAGTTGAGCTCGGCTGTTTGGATCTCTTTTTTGCTTTCCTGTTTTCCTCTTTTCTTTTCTTCTTCTGTCTTTGCTCCTTTTTCTTTTTCCCTGTGTTTCCGGGTTTTTCCCGAGAAATGTCGAGCCACGAACGCCCAGGAACGACGATCGCCAACTCCGTCGACCCCGAGCATCCTCGGTTTTGTCGCGAGCTCTTCCCGCTAGGCCACGGCGCATCGCTTTCTGGCTATTGCGCAGCGGTTCGTACACCTCGCCACTCACCGAAGTTCGGTTCGCACTCGGGACAGCTCGTAACCGCACATGGCATGCACTAGGCGCCGTCTCTTCTCAGCGGGTAACTTTTCCGCATTAGAATTGTCTTACGATTCTTCGCGATTCTTCCATCTCCCCGGCCACTTGATTGCTTCGCTGCTAAGGCATACCAGCTTTCTAGCGGAGCACGTAATGGCTCAAGCAAACGAAAATCGATCTCCGAATACCAGCGAGCCTTCTTCTAAGGTAAACGAGAGTCTCGATCCCTTGGATTGGAAGAGTTTCAGAACGCAAGCCCACGAGATGCTGGACGATACCTTCGATTACATCCAAAACATCCGCGAGCGTCCGGTGTGGCAGCCGATTCCCAAAGCGCTTCGGGAACGCTTTCGCGAAGCGCTGCCGCGGCGGCCTGCTGAGCTCCATTCCATATATGAGGAATATCTGCGAGACGTTATGCCCTACGCGGCTGGAAACGTTCATCCGGGCTTTATGGGATGGGTGCATGGCGGTGGCACGCCGGTTGGGGTAGTGGCGGAGATGCTGGCGGCGGGATTGAACGCCAATCTCGGGGGGCGCGATCAATCTCCAGTCGAAGTCGAGCGTCAAGTGCTGCGCTGGACGCGTGAACTTTTCGGATTTCCGGAAAGCGCGAGCGGGCTGTTTGTCACCGGGGCATCGATGGCGAACTTGATAGCCATCGTTATTGCCAGAGATGCCGCGCTGGGATTCGGAGTGCGGCAATCCGGGGTAGCCACGACGACAAAAAAACTTACGGCGTATGCATCTTCCGCAGCACACGCGTGCATCGGCAAAGGGCTCGATCTTTGCGGCCTTGGCAGCGGAACTTTGCGAAGCATTCCGACTAACACTCGTCAGCAGATTGACGTTAACGCACTAGCTCAGGCAATTGCCGCAGACCGCCGCGACGGGGCCAGTCCGTTCTTAATAGTGGGCACCGCCGGCACTGTCGATACCGGCGCCGTCGACTCCTTGACGGCTCTGGCCGACATTGCCCATCGCGAAAAAATCTGGTTTCACGTGGACGGCGCGTTGGGTGCGCTGGCGATACTGGCCCCGGAGCTGGCTCCAAAACTCGTGGGCCTGGAGCGCGCCGATTCTCTGGCGTTCGATTTTCATAAATGGGGACAGGTTCCCTACGATGCCGGGTATATTCTGGTGCGCGACGGAGCGCTGCACCACAATGCTTTTTCCTGCGCTGCAACTTATCTGCACCGCGCGGATCGCGGTCTGGGCGCCGGCTCTCCGTGGCCCTGCGATTTTGGACCAGACCTTTCGCGGGGTTTTCGCGCGCTGAAGACCTGGTTCACCCTGAAGGTTTATGGGACCGATGCGTTGGGTTCGGTGATTTCCCGGACGTGTGAGCTCGCCAAGTATCTCGCAAGCCGCATCGCGGAGGCACCGGAACTGGAGCTGTTGGCTCCAGTGGAACTCAACGTGGTTTGCTTTCGTTATCGCGCGGAGGATGCGGACCGAGTGAACGAAAGAATCGTGATTGATCTTCAGGAGGCGGGCATTGTGGCGCCCTCCACAACTCGCGTGAACGGTTGCACAGCGATACGAGTAGCGATTGTGAATCACCGGACAGCGCGCGGCGATATCAATGCTTTGGTGGAGAGCACGTTGGCTCTGGGACGCGCGCAGCGATCTGGCGCGCAAATGCCGCAAGCGCCTCCAGCGCAGGATCCAAATACGTACGCATTTTTAACGACCGGTCTGCAGAACGTTGAAAAACAGCTGGCCATCGAACCGCACTCGATATCGATGCTTTTTTTGCGGGCCAATGTGCTAAACCAACTAGGGCGCAAGCTTGAAGCCGTCGAAGCCCATAACACGCTACTCGCTTTGGAAGGTGCGCACGTCGGAGCACTCAACGAACTCGGGAAAGCCCTCGTTAAGGAGGGCAAAAAAAGCGAGGCGCAGGACTGCTACCGGAGAGCGGTTAACGCGGCCCCGGAGGATGTGATGAGCCGGGTGAATCTGGCCACTCTGCTGATTCAGGAACATCAGTTGCAGGAGGCGCGCGAACACTATGGGCATGCACTGAAGCTCCAACCAACACTTCGCGAAGCCCATGTGGGCATGTCGTTCGTGCAAAACGAATTGGGCAATGCCGACCTGGCTGCCTGGCACCGGCGCGCCGCGGTTCAGAATCAATGCTTGATTCCCATGAGGTATCACGGCGAAGGGCCGCCGATCAAGGTCTTGACACTGGCTTCGATGGCGGGAGGAAATACCCGCTTTGAAAACTTCCTAAGCGATCGTGTTTTTCTGAAATATCTGGTAGCGATAGAGTTCTACAACGCCAGCGTTAGCCTGCCACCGCATCAGCTGGTGGTGAATGCTATCGGCGACGCGGACCTGGCTGGCCGTGCGCTAGCCGGCGCGCAATCCTTGCTCGAACGTTCGGACGCTCCGGTCATAAATCCTCCGAAGACCGTGATGGCGACGGGACGCCGCGAAATAGCGCGGCGGCTTTCCGGCGTGCCGGGTGTAATTACGCCGCGAACCGCGCTGTTGCTCCGCGAGGAGCTGGCCGCGGGCGATGTGCACCACTGCGTGGCCCAATACGGTTTTAGCTTTCCGTTGCTCGTGCGCACGCCCGGCTATCATGGTGGAGACCACTTTCTGAAAGTGGATTGTTGCGAAGAGTTGCCCGACGCGCTCACAAAACTGCCAGGCCGCGAGCTGATGGTGATTGAGTACCTGGACGCCCGCGGGGTGGATGGAAAATCTCGCAAATACAGGGTGATGATGATTGACGGGCAACTCTATCCATTGCATGCCGCCATTTCCAGTGACTGGAAAATTCACTATGCGACCGCGGAGATGAGCGATTATCCGGAACATCGCGCCGAAGACGCGGAGTTTCTCAAGAACATGGCGGAGGTTCTGGGACCAACGGCGATGGCGGCATTGCAGGAGATTCAGAACTCGCTGGGGCTCGATTATGGCGGTATTGATTTTGGTTTAAATGCGCAGCGGCAAGTTCTGCTCTTTGAGGCGAATGCCACGATGGCGGTCGTGCCCCCCGGCGCGGGTCCGCGATGGGAATACCGCCGGCCGGCTGTGGATACGGTCTATCGCGCGGCACGTAAAATGTTGATAGACCGCGCGTGCCCGCAGCGTGCACTGGCGTGACTACTCCATCGCCGATGGAGCTTGGGATCGTGCCTTTCTGTCTGTACTCTTCTCGAGAACTTCCAATTGGGGAGAGTTATAAGCCGAGCTTTCATCGACAGCATCCTGTGGTA
>JBEKVU010000185.1:0-7993 GCA_049513775.1 Candidatus Acidiferrum sp. | reverse complement strand
GCTTCCTTTTGGACGCCGCCCGAATCCGTCAGGATTTTCAGGGCATTTTTTTGCAAGGTGAGCATTTCGAGATAGCCCTGCGGGCCGATGGGCTTCACGTTGCCATTGAGCAAGATGCCCGCCTCGGTCAAAATTCTCTGCGTGCGCGGATGAACGGGAAAGACGACGGGCATGTCCAAGCCAGTCACACCCGCCAGAATATTTCGCAGACGGTCAAGATTGTCGGTGTTTTCGGCGCGGTGAATGGTGAGCAGGTAGTAGGACTTGCTTTGCAGGCCAAGTTCCTCTAGCTGCGACTTGCCGTCTTCTTCTGCAGTGTTGGAATTCTGGATTAACGCGTCCAGCAGAATGTCGCCTACAATCACGACCCGGCGGTGCAAGGGGTCGCCCTCAACGCCGATGCCTTCGCGGTGCAGGGTTTCCAAACACTTTTGAGAAGAGACGAGAAGCAGGCGGCTAAGCTGATCGGCGACAATGCGGTTTTGCTCTTCGGGTTGGCTGAGATCGCCGCTGCGACAGCCAGCCTCCACGTGAGCGAGGGGAAGATTTAATCTGGCGGCAAGCAGCGCGCCGGCCAGGGTGGAGTTGGTATCGCCGTAAACGATTACCCAGTCTGGTTTCTGCGAGGACAGAATTGGCTCCATGCGGGCGAGCATGCGTGCTAGCTGCGTTCCGTAGGAGCCTGAGCCGGCGCCGAGGTTGTATTTCGGAGCTGGTATTTTCATTTGATCGAAGAATACGTCGGCAACTTCGCGGTCGTAGTGCTGACCGGTATGGATGATTTGGTGCTCGATCTGCAGTTCTGGGAATTGCAGGTTGTGACGTTCGACGGCGCGGCAGAATGGAGAGAGTTTGACAAATTGTGGACGAGCGCCCACGACACTGATGCAGCGCATTTTGACGGATGAGTGTGTTCGTCGCATATCGGAAGGGTCAGCTGATCAGGATCATGATGGAGTGGCCATGATTTGTTCAAAGCGGCGGAGAAGCTCGGCGCGCGCGAATTCGGAGCCATGATTGGCGGTGACGTAGCGGATGCCAACCTCGTTGAGTCCAAGATTGCCGGACTGGTGTTCAATGTAAAGTTTTTGCAACTCCTCGCGCGCGACGTCTGTGGTGGGTGCGTGAATGCAGCCTTCCAGCGGGTAGGTCCAAACCACGTGGCGGCCGTGGGACAAAGCCTCCAAAACGGTGAGCGACAGACCATCGTGGCGCACGGGGCGATAGACGACGGTGGATTGCTCGAGAAAGGGCGTGAAGCCGCTGGTCCAGGAGTGGACTTTCACGTTTGGCGGGGCGGCGACGGTTTGTCCTTCCACCAGCCCGAAGAGATTGAATTCGATGTGCGGGAGAGCCCGGGCTACTTTTTCCATGCGGTCCCAGCCATACAAGCCACCTTTGTTGATGTCGCGCACATACATGAGCACGGAGAATTTTTCTGGCAGCGGTTTAGGGTTCGGCACCAGATCGACGAATTGCGTGGCCGGAACATATTCGCAGTTCACGCCGAGGGAACAGACTTCCTCCGCCAGCCATGGGGAAATGGACCAATGCGTTAGTTGGGTGACCCACGGGTCGATCTTGCCCATGGCGTATTCAGCTTGCGCGAAAATGGAATCGCTGCCGCACCACACCATGATGATTTTGGTTTTTCCGAGGCTGCGAGCGACGCGAAGAAATTTGCCCATGGTGATGCGCCCGGTATAGGAGTACGCAAGGTCGCAGCGCATCACGTCGGCAAAGCGAGCGGCTAGGCCGGCGATCGTAGCTGGGGAGCGATAAGGAACCTCCCAGCGGTCACCGGTCAAGAGAGTCGAGTACCTGCGGCAGAAATGGTCGAGGCCATTCAGCGCGAGGCGGCGCTTCCCGTTCCCATTCCCGTTGTTATGGCCAGACATGAATACGCTCTCCACTGCGTTCGGGGTGCTCGAAGAAGAACACTGGCTTGGCGAAGAAAACTCGCGAGCGCTTCAGCTTTTCCCGGCCGCCGCGGACAAACCCGCGGAGGTCTGCAAGGGCTCGACGGCGGTTGCGGGAATGGAACCGAGACCGGTGTCCGTGGGCAGATACTTTGCGCCGCACGCAGCGCACTCCCAGAAGTCGCCGTTGGCCTCAAGACGCACGCCGCACTGGCAAGACCAGCCGATCTGGCGCGCGGGCACGCCGACAACCAGAGCGTGGTCGGGAACGTCTTTGGTTACCACCGCACCGGCACCGACGAAGGCGTAGCACCCGACGGTCGAGCCGCAAACCACCGTGGAGTTGGCACCGAGCGAAGCGCCGCGCTTGATGAGCGTTTTCTGGTATTCGGATTTGCGATTGACGTGGCTGCGCGGGGTCATGACGTTGGTGAAGACCATCGAAGGGCCGCAGAAGACATCGTCTTCGAGGATTACGCCGGTGTACAAGGAGACGTTATTTTGAATTTTCACGTTGTTTCCAACATGCACGCCGCTGGCGATGTGCACATTTTGGCCGAAATTGCAGTCCTTGCCGATTTTGCAGTTCTTCATGATATGGGAAAAATGCCAGATTTTTGTGCCCTCGCCAATTTCGCAGGGCTGATCCACGATGGCGCTCGGATCAAGATAGTAATGCGGCGTGGCTTCGCGGGGAAAAGAGATGGGCTGGCCGTGGCGGCGAATCGATTCACTGGCCATATGGAGAATCTTCAGAACGCGCAAACCATTTTCTCCATCGGTGCTGGGGGTTTTGCGGTCGCGGACGCATTCGACAAAGTGCGCGCACTCGGCCTTGAGAGGCTCTTCGTTCGCTAGCGGGACAATTTCGCCTTCCATGCGGCGGGCTACGGGAACGCGGTTGATCCAATCGATGCGGTGGGGATAGAGGACCAATTTGCTTTCGGTTTGGGTATCGTCGAAGACGGCCATCTTGTTGCTTCCGACGACTACCAGTTTTTGTTCCTTGAAGGGATGGAGCCAGCTGACGAAGATGTGCGCTTTGACGCCACTATCGAAACTCATGATGGTCAGCGTCACATCGGAGATGGGATGGTTGAGGTAGCTTGCGCCTTGCGCCGTGACGCTGGCGGGATTTTCCTCGAGAAGGTGAACGATGGCGGAAATGTCGTGCGGGGCAAAGCTCCAGAGAATGTCTTCTTCGGTGCGGAGACGACCCAGATTCAGGCGCGAGGAGCTGATGTATTCGATGCGGCCAAGCTCGCCTTCGCGGATCATGCGGCGCAGGGCCAAGATGGCGGGGTGGTAGTGCAGGAGATGGCCGACCATTAGGATTCGAGAGTTGCGTTGCGCGAGCGCGAGCAATTCCTGACCGTCTTCGACGCGCAGGGCGAGGGGTTTTTCGACAAAGACATCTTTGCCGGCCAGCAGAGTTTTTTTGGCGAGCATGAAATGCTGAGCGGCAGGGGCGGCGATGACTACCGCGTTTACATCGGGCATCGCCAGCATTTCCTCGAAGCGATCCGTTGCCGGGACCTTGTAGGCGAGGCGTAGCTCCGCGAGGCGAGCGGGATCGGCATCGCACACCGCGCCGAGAGCACCGAGTTCGGAGAAAACTCGCACAAGATTTTTCCCCCAATAGCCGCAACCGACCACGCCGACTTTGAGCGATTCGTGCTGGGACAATTCATGCTGAAGCATGGGAATACTCCGTGGTTTGAATTTGTGACGTGGCGGACACTTACATCGCGTGGCGGTCGTCTATCACGCGTAAAAATCGGCGATAGACTGGACTACGGCGGTCTGCTGCGCTTCGGTCAATTCCGGAAAAACCGGCAGGGACAGCACTTGTTCGCTGGCGGCTTCCGCCTGGGGAAATTGGCCGGCTTGATAGCCCAGATGGGAGAACGCGGGTTGCAGGTGCAGAGGCCGCGGGTAATAGATTTCCGTGGGAATGCCCCGCGCGCGTACAAAATCGCGCAGTCCATCACGTTCCGGGCAGCGAATCGTAAATTGGTTGTAGACGTGGCGATATTGCGCGGAGGGGCTCACCGGTATAGAGATTTTTTGTGTGAGTCCGGCTTGCTCGAACAGTTCGCGATAGCGCTCGGCGCGGGCATTGCGGCTGGTGGTCCAGGTTTCCAGATGACGGAGTTTCACGCGCAAAATAGCGGCTTGCAGTGCGTCCAAGCGACTATTGGTGCCCAATATTTCGTGCTGGTATTTCGTGCGGCTGCCATGCACGCGAATGAGTTTGAGGCGGTCGGCGATTTTGGGGTCTGAAGTGGTGATCATGCCGCCGTCGCCGGCGCCACCTAGATTTTTCGACGGGAAGAAGCTAAAGCAGCCGTACTGGCCGATATTGCCGACGTACTGGCCGTCGAACTTCGCGCCAACGGCTTGCGCGCCGTCTTCGATCACGATCAAGCCGTGGGCATCGGCGATCTTGGTGATGTCCTTGAGGTTGGCGGCTAACCCGAAAAGATGCACGGGCATGATGGCGCGCGTTCGAGGAGTGATTACGGCGGCGATTCCCTGCGGATCGATGTTGAAAGTGACCGGATCAATGTCCACGAATACGGGCTTCGCGCCAACGTTGGCGATAGCACCCGCAGATGCCACGAAGGTAAAAGGGGTCGTGATTACTTCGTCGCCCGGGCCGACGCTGGCGGCCTTGAGCGCGAGAATCAAGGCGTCGGTTCCCGAAGCGCAACTGATGGCAAATTTAGCGTGGAACGCTTGCGCAAACTCGCGTTCAAAGGATTGCACTTCATTGCCCATGATGAAGATTTGGCTCTCCATCACGTTTTGTATCGCAGGCATGACGTCACCGCGAATTGCCGCGAACTGGGCTTTCAAATCGAGAAAATCAAAAGCCAGTGGGACGGAAGGCGGTGTTGTCACGGCGGTTGACACAGGGACCTCACTGCGCACGGGACTGCCCATTTCTGTTTTCTCCATTTACTAGAGGTGGTGGATCAGAACTGCAGGTGACGCTACTTGACGCCTCCGACACGATACCCGAGCCCGTATACGGCGACTCCGGTGGTGGCGGCGAGTGCCAGGTCGCCCATCACTTGAAGTGTTTTCTTGGCGCCGCTGGTGGGTACATACAAAATATCGTTCGGAGCGAGAATCAGGTCGGCGGCTCTTCCCTTGGTCATCTCCGCGATGTCCACGGGAATTTCTACTCGCGCATGCTCGCTCGTGGATTGGCGCACGATGAGCGCGTGAGAGCTGGCGACGCCTTTGAGGCCTTCGGCCAAAGCCACCGCCTGCACGACGCTAACGCCGGAGGCTGGGTCCGCCATGGTGTAGCCCCCGGGCTTCACAACCGCGCCGACAACGTAAATAAGTTGGGCGGCTGAAACGTTAATGACATCTCCGCTTTTGATTTCGATGTCGGCGGCTCTGGTCTTGCCGCCAATCAGATCGCTCATGCGGAATATTTGTACCGAACCTTCTGCAGTGTTGGTGGCTTCCGCGCTTGCTGCGCCACGCACCACGGTGATGGTGTTGCCGGAGTTCGGCAGTGTTCCTCCTGCAAGCGAAAGCGCTTCGAGGACGGTGGTGTGCTTGGTGAGCGGGTACACCGCGGGCTTGTTTACCGCGCCGAGAACGGTGACCGTACGCCCGTGATACTCCTCAACGAAAACCGTAACGTGAGGATCGCGCAACTGCCTCGCGTCAATCAGCGCCGCGCGAATGGAGTTTGCGAGTTCGAGGGAGCTTTGGCCTTCCGCATGGATTGGCGAGAGAACCCCGGGCATCTCGATGGAACCAGAATCGCTGACACGAAATTTTCCGCCGAACTCCGGGGCGTCCGGAACGGAAACCTGGAGGACATCGGCGGGTCCGATTTTGTAATCCTGCACCGGCGCGGTATTCGCGGATTTTGCGGAATCGTCGGCACTGGACGCGGCGATGATTGTGCCGGGAAGGATGAGGGCGGCGACGGCGATCAGCGTTGCAGCGTTCTGAAGCGTAGACACGATGCTTTTTCTCATGTACTCAACCTTTGCAACGAACGAAACCTGACTGCCCTTCGCACAACGTGGCGGTCATGCCTTTGCGCCTTTCGATTTTTCAGGCTCCGGCATGGACGAATCGGCCGGAGGCACAAAGCGCGCGTAGATTTTTTCGTACTTGCGTCCACTCATCGCCCAGCTGTAGCCGTAGTTGAAATAGTGATAGTCGGCGGAGGCAAGATCCATGTCGTTGAGGACCACGCCCAAGACGTTCGCGTGGGCTCCGGCGAGCAACTCCGCGCTCCGCGTAATGGCCCGCCGGGTGGTACGACCGCAGCGACTCACCAGGATCACAGCATCGGAAAGGGCGGCGAGTGTGCGGGCATCGGAGAAGGAAAGCACGGGCGGCGAGTCGATGACCACGTGCTCAAACTCCGCGCGGAGCGTCTCCAAGGTGCCGCGCATTTGATCGGAGGCGAGCAAGTCCGCGGGACTCTGCGGGAGGCTCGTGTTCGGCAGGACAAATAAGCCGTCGATGCCCGGCGCGGGCATAAGGGCGTCGCGCACGGATTGCTTCCCGCTCAAGACATCCGCGAAGCTCAGACGGGGATTCAGATGCAGCGCCGAGGCAATCATGGAACGGCGCAAATCACCTTCGATGAGGCACGTTTTGCCCTGCTGCGCGAGGACACTCGCCAAATTAAGGGCAATAGTGGTTTTTCCTTCGCTGGCGCTAGGAGATGAGACCAGAATGACCTGCGGCGCAGGTCCCGCGGACGGAATCATGAGCGCGCCTCGGAGCGTTCGGACCGCTTCCGCTTCCGCGGTTTGCATGCGGGACCAGAAGAGCTTGGGATATTCCGGGTTGCTATTCGTCGCCTGGTCTAGTGAAGAGGTGGGAAAAACATCGGGCAAAGTATGCCGTTCCCTGCTGCCGATGGCCCGGATGGTTGGAACCACGGCAAGCGACGGGAGCTGGAGCCAGTTCCTGATGTCATCCGGGATGCGTACGGTGTTGTCAAAACTTTCCCATACAAATGCCACCAGCACGGCCATGAATATGCTGAGGAACGAACCTAACGCGACGATCAGTTCGCGATGCGGCCCCGTTGGGCTGGCAAGCGCGGGAGCCATGTCGACGACGCGAATATTTCCCGACCTGAGTCCGGCATAGATGCCCGCTTCGCGCAGCCTCGCCTGTAACGTGTTGTACAGGTTGGCATTCGCGATAGCGTTGTTCTTCAACATCTCGTACTCAACCAGGTGCGAACTGGCATCGCCCATTTGCGTTCGGAGCTTCTCGCGCGCAGCGACCATCAATTGTTCGCGACCTTTTGCAGCCTCAAAGGCGGAACGCACGCGGTTAACCAGGCGCCCTCGCTCTGCCTCCACCTGGGCCGCAAGTTCGTCTGCTTGGCCCTTAAGCTTGCGAACGTTTACGTTTTCTTCGCCGTAGACGGTCTGGGCCTGAGCTAACTGGCTGCGTACTTGGGCGTAGCTGGTCAACAGGTTCTGATACACGACGTCGTCATGCAGAGCCGGGATCGCGTCGGTATTGCCGGCGTCAATCATGCGCGCCGAGGCTTCGGCCTGAATGCGATCCGCTTGCGCGTCACTCAATTGCTTGCTGACGTTGCCCATGAGTTGATCGAGGGGCACGTCGCGGGCTTCCGACTCGACCAATCCATAGCGCTTTTGATAGTCGGTCACGGCCTGATTCGATTCCGCTACCTTGTTGCGCAGATCGTCCAGCTGCGAGGACAGCCAAGCGGAGGTCTCCATGGTCGTAACGTAATGATTGCGATAGTTCTGGTCGATGAATTGGGCGATCAAGGAATTGGTGACGGCTTGCGCAACTTTGGGGTCGTGGCTTGAGAAACCAACTTCAACTACCCGGCTTCCCCGTACGGGGCTCACGGTCAATTGCTGGTGGAAATGCTTGAGCGCTGACGATTCGGATCGCGTTGTGGAAGCCAGGTCAAGCTGTTCGCGCAAGTACGACCCTCCGTCCAGAGATGCCGAAGGCGAAGAGAGCGAAGCGGAGGGAGATATGGGCGCCACGGTATTTTTGTCGTCGCTAAATTCGGGCTTTTGGTCGAGGTGCAG
>JBEKVU010000184.1:0-8005 GCA_049513775.1 Candidatus Acidiferrum sp. | reverse complement strand
GAACTAGCCGTCGCCTTGCCTTCCCAATCCATCACGGTACGACTGGAAGATGAAATCGATCTCAGTCGCGGCGATATGCTGGTTTCGCCCGACGTTCCACCCACGGTCTCGCAACACCTCAGTGCAATGCTCGTGTGGTTGAATGAAGCGTCGCTGCGACTCGACCGCACCTACCTGCTGAAACACACGACGCGGCAAGTAAGGGCGACGGTCCGGCGCATTCAGTACCGAGTTGACATCAATACACTCAGCCATGAATCGTCTCAAGAACTCCAGATGAACGGAATCGCCGCGGTGGAGATTGAAACCAGCAGTCCGCTTTTTTTCGATTCCTACGAGTTCAGCCGCCTTACGGGAAGCTTCATCCTCATCGATCCTCTTACGAACGCGACCGTTGGCGCGGGAATGATCCGAACGGACCTGGAGCCTGCGAAGTCCTCTGCCCAAACAGGCGATTTGGACAAGGGTGGACCGTTGGCGGTCACTGCCAAGGAGAGAATCTTGCGGCGCGGACACCGACCCGCGATTCTGCTGATCCCGGCATCCGTCGCGGACCTTGCGGAACGCGCCCTCTTTGCTCGCGGCTTTGAAACGATCGTGCTGGGTGAAGCGGACCTCTCCGCCGAGCCCCTCGATTTCCTATTGAGCAGATTGTGGTCGGCCGCTTTCGTCGTACTGGTGAGCGCGGGAGAGATTTCGTTCGAGGCACGCCGCAAGCTGGAAACGGTTGCCGGCGATTCGCTCCTCGATTGTGCCAGCGGCGCGCTGAGGGCCAATCGCGATGAGTTGCTTGCGCAAATTCTTTCGCACGCGGAATCGCTGCGTGTTCGGCCCGCCGCATGGGCTGGGGGAGACCCCGACTGATGCTTGATTCACTAAACAACTCGCTAAATTCAGAAAACCTGAGTCACCACAATGCTGCGGATCTGGTCGCGGCGATCCTGCAGCAAGAAGACGGCGCGCTGGTGTGCCTGACATGTAGCTTCCAGGCTGAGGACATGATCGTGCTGCATCTCCTGCGAGATCGCGTGCCATCGCTCCCCGTGGTGTTCCTGGAAACGGGCTATCACTTCGCCGAGACATATGCGTTCCGCGATCAAATCACCGCGGAGTGGAACCTCACTCTTGTGAACGCACTTCCCAAGCAGAGCGTCGCGCAGCAGGAAACAGAATTCGGCATTCTCTACCGCAACGATCCGGCAAAGTGCTGCCACTTGCGAAAAGTCGAGCCGCTGATGCAAGCGCTCGAGCCGTTTGCGATTTGGTTTACCGGACTGCGTCGTGAGCAATCGCCCACACGGAAAAATCTTCAGAAGGTAGAGCAACACCGCCTGCCGAGCGGCAAAACCTTACTGAAAGTCAGTCCGCTCGCCGACTGGACGTGGGCGCAAGTCTGGGAATACATCGGTAAGCACGGTCTGCGCCACCTGCCCCAATACGACCAAGGCTATCTGAGTATCGGATGCGAGCCATGCACGGCGGTTCCCTCCGATCCGGCGAATCCGCGCTCCGGCCGCTGGAGCGGAACCAAGCTGGAATGCGGAATCCACACTTTCTCGGAGAAAGCGGAGTAATGCACGTGCTTCTCGGTTTCGTTATTGCCTTAGCGGTCGGGCTGACCGGCATCGGCGGCGGAAGTTTTACTGTCCCGGCGCTGCTGCTGATCGTTGGACTGCCGGCAGCCGACGCGGTGGGCACCGCGTTCGTTTTTGCGGGGGTGCTCCGGCTGATAGCGGCGCCTTTCTATCTGCTGGGCCGCCAGGTGCACGCGCGCTATTTTCGCTTGTTGATCATCGGCGCCGTGCCGGGCCTAGTTCTCGGAATTATTGCGTTGCGTTTGCTGGCCAAACAAGGCAACAGCTCGGTGGTCGTTATCATTCTGGGATTACTGCTAGCGCTCACCGCCACGGTCACCTTTCTGCCGCGTGCGCACAATCCGGAATTCGCCCGGAAAAATTCGCGATGGCTCCCGTGGCTGGCCTTTCCGATTGGCGTGGAATCGGGATTCTCTTCGGCCGGCGCTGGAGCTCTGGGCACTGTCCTGCTCCTCAACTATTCGGAAATGACTCCGGCGGAAGTAGTCGGCACGGACATCGTCTTTGGTCTCGTTCTCGCGATCATTGGGAGCGCCGCTCACTGGACATTTGGCTCTATCAGCAATTCCACGTTGCTGCAACTGCTCTTCGGCGGCGTGCCTGGCGTTGTAATGGGCTGCTTGCTCGCGCGAAAGGTTCCGGCGCGTAACCTGAAATTGCTGGTTGCCACGGTGGCGCTCTTCGCGGGGCTACAGTTGGTTTGGTCCGGAACGCATTCGCTAAACCTAGGTCGAGCCGCCGCGGAGGTTCGACTAGGCGGCCAGGGAGTTGCCAAACCCTTGGCTGGGGTGGCGCACCACTGAACGTCCGCCTCCGAACAAGAGCTTCGTTCCTGCGACATTCCGGTGCGATCTTGGCTCACATCGCCCGTCGTTGCTGTTGTTGTTGATTCCTCCTTGGTTTCGCTTTTCGCCCAACACTCACCGCTAACCGTTTCTCATTTTACGAAACAACGTCGAGCACGTCTCGATAGCCCGCAAAACAAGAAATACTGGAGAGTAGAAATGGTTTCTGTCGATAGTCTCAGCGTCTCGCACAAAAATTATTCCTGTTCGCGTCAGTCGTCTTCTTCAGCTGCGGACTCTTCGCAGCATCCGCGTCGGCGCAAGGCGATTCGTCTCTTTGGGGTTCCATCACCGACGCGTCTGAAACCGGAGTTTCTGTCGCAACCGGCGTGATCAGAAATCTCGAAACGGGATCGGAGCGCACCATCGTCACCGACGCCTCGGGGCGGTACAACGCATCCGCGCTACCGGTTGGTCATTACGAAATATCCGCGTCGAAGGCCGGTTTTCAGACCGATCTCCGATCCTTGCTCAATCTGGTCGTTGGCCAGAGAGAAGAGGTCGCCTTCAAGCTGCAGGTGAGCTAAGTGCACCAAACGATCGAGGCCCCGTCGGCCTAGACCGTGGTTCAGATCACTACGGGAGACGATTCCGGCCTGGTGGGCGAACGCCAGGTAAAGATCTGCCGCTCAATGGGCGCAGCTACGATCAACTGCTCACGTTGAATCCAGGCATCCTCAACTACACCTCACAGCGTTCCAGCGGTATCGGCGCCTCAAATTCATTACCACGACCGCGACGACTTCGCGTCAGGTGCAGTGCGGACTGAAACTATTGTGGTGATGACTTGCATGAGCGAGTATCCAGAGAGGGGTGGTCTGGATACTCGCTGGCGGATGAGTCGCCGGCCTCAGCGGGCCACCGGCAATTTGCTGTCGGGCGTCAAAGAAGAATCTTCTACAGTTCGATGATCCCGCGTTTCAGTGCGATCATCACCGCGTGTGTCCGGTCGTTCGCTGATAACTTCGCCAGAATGCTTCGCATGTGCGCTTTGACCGTCTCCTCGGAAATACCCAATTGCCCCGCTACTATTTTGTTCGCCGCTCCAGCCGCGACCTGCTGTAAGACCTCGATCTCGCGCTGCGTCAGCGTATCGTCCGAGTGATGTTCCGCAATCTCGCTGGCAATCTCTGGGGGAATGCGTTTTTTCCCGGCATGTACCAGACGAATGGTGTCCAAAAGTTCCTTGCGCAGCATGCTTTTCAGCAGGTATCCCGAAGCACCGGCTTTAAACGCGCGTATCGCTTGCGTGTCGCCTTTGTAGGTCGTCAGCACCACAATCCGGGCATTCGGATACTCGCTTCGGATGGCCACGATCGCATCGATCCCGTTCATTTCCGGCATCTGCAAATCCATCAACACCACATCCGGCAAACACACCCGAAATTTGTCGATCGCTTCCCGTCCATTCGTTGCTTCTCCCACCAACTGCAAATCAGGCTGACCTTCTATCACCGCGGCGATTCCTTCTCGCAATAGCGGGTGATCGTCGACCGTCAGTACCTTGATTCGTGTTTGCACCGCGCTCACGTACTTTGGCCTTTCCGCATTGCCTGGCGATTCTATGGAAGCGTCGGCTCCGCGTTTGCTGAACCGTGTGCTCCACAAGGGTACTCTTCCTGTGTCTTTTCGTCCTTACCTCAAAGGAGTTACAAGGGGCTACCCCTCTTTCGTGTATCCCATTGCAGAACAGCGCTATAGGCTTCCTGTCGTGCAAAGACTCTTTGCTATGTTTCCAGGAGGCGGGCCGGGCGTGGCGCTACTGCTGCTGCGCATCTCCGTCGCCATTCTGCCCTTGCTCGATAGTCCTGCTGCGCAGGGCATACTGGTTTCACGTTGGGCCATGGGATTTCTTTCTATTGCCGCTATCTGTCTTTGTTTTGGCTTTCTTACCCCGGTTTTTTCTATTCTGGTCTGCGTTCTCGATGTGCTCGGTGTGCTGCTTGCTGGCAGATTTGATTCGCCCGTGGTCTTTTTTCTCATTTTGAATCCCGTTGCTTTGGCATTGCTTGGACCGGGCGCTTACTCGATCGATGCGCGGATTTTCGGTCGCCGCGTGCTGGTCGTCTCTTCCGGCAAGGATCCTAGCGACCGGTGAGCTCGGCGGCTGCTGGACCCGGCCCGCAAAAATTTGCAGTCTTTTTTCGCCATTCCGCAAATCGATATATCACTCCAGAAAACTGAAATCGCTACATTTTCCTGCTGTCTCAGAGCTGGCCGCACAAAGCCAGCCGTTTGAGCTATCTAGGCCGCTTGAAAAAATGGCTGCTTGGCTGCCGGTTCGCGCGCGCATCGAGGCTGGGGTATTCGTCACACTTTTGAGGGGGCGTTCGCAAGCACTATCTAGGGTTTCGCACGATCGTGAGGAGCATCACACTGAACCCGTCCAATGATAGTGCGGTTCGCAGCCATGAAGTTTTCTGAATTAGAAAGCGCGCCGCCTCAAGAGTCTTAATTCTGAGGAGCCCAATATGTCCCTTCAATCAGCAGCTTTACTTCAGACGCCAAGCGCGGTTGTCATGTTGCATGACGGATTTCGCAATCTCGACGAACGCAATCTGGTAGCCGCCGCCAAGCGCGGGCAATCCGAGGCTTTCGAGATTCTCTGCGAGCGTTCCATGCAAAGGGTCTTCCAGGCCACCCGTCGCATCACCAAGAATCGCGAGGATGCCGAAGATGCGCTCCAGGATTCCCTTGTGCGCGCCTTCGTGCACATCAAGGATTTCGACGGTCGTGCCAGTTTCACCACCTGGCTTACGCGTATCGCCATCAATTCCGCGCTCATGATTCTCCGCAAGCAGCGCACTTCGCGGGAGATCTCCATCGATGGTTCCAGTAACTCCTCCGACGCGACCGAAGTCTACTGGGAAGTGCCGGACCACGCGCCGAACCCCGAAAAACGCTACGCGCAGCAGGAGCGGCAGAGAATTCTGCAAACGGCTGTTCGCGGATTGCGGCCCGCGATTCGCGAAGTGGTCGAGTTGCAGCAATTTCAAGGGCATTCGTTGAAAGAAGCCGCAGCGCAGATCGGTATCTCCGTCTCGGCCGCCAAGGCGCGCTTGTTCCACGCCAAGGTCGCCCTGCGAAAGTCCGCCAGGCTGCGCAGGCTGGGTTACGGCGCAAGCAGGCGGCCGCTTCCGAGATTTAGCCAACAGCGCGCGTCTTAGATCAAGTCTTCGATTTTCCCCCCGTGAAGAATTCCGGACTGTGAAGGCCTCCGGGATATCGATCACCACAATCAAGGAATGAGGAGTAAGAATTATGACAACTCGCAACGCAGCCCGACTACAAAAAGAAGCAACCGGCACCTCGGAACTTTCCGCCGACCTTAGTAAACAGGGCGTCGAGGAAATCTCCGCCGGTCTTCGCCATTTGCTGGCGGATACTTTCGCGCTCTATCTCAAGACCAAGAATTTCCACTGGCACATGACCGGCCGCCATTTTCGCGACTATCACCTGCTCCTTGATGAACACGCCGACCAAATTTTTGCGATGACTGATGATATTGCCGAGCGGGCCCGCAAAATTGGCGGCACCACGCTCCGGTCCATCAGCGACGTTTCTAAACATCAACGGCTTACGGACAACAATCAAGAATCGCTTGCCGCGTCCGATATGCTCACCGAATTGCGCACCGACAATCGCGAGTTGACGCGCTTCCTCCGCGCCTTGCACGAGACCTGCGATCAGTACCACGACGTCGCCACCGCCAGCCTAATCGAAAACTGGATCGACGAAACCGAGCGCCGAACTTGGTTTCTCTCCGAAATCGTCAGCGGCTTCTAGAGGCGACCGTTTCACCCCGGCCAAACCCCGGGCGTCACGCGATCCAATTCTTACGCAAGATCCGATCTGAGCAAGTCAAACGAAAGGCTGGGACACACACATGCCATTTATCACTGTAGGTAAAGAAAACTCCGGCAACATCGACATCTTCTACAACGATTGGGGGACCGGCCAGCCCGTGGTCTTCAGCCACGGTTGGCCACTGGACGCGGATGCTTTCGAGGACCAGATGTACTTCCTCGCCGCACGCGGCTTCCGTTGTATCGCGCATGACCGTCGCGGGCACGGCCGCTCCAGCCAGCCCTTGAGTGGCAACAACATGGACACCTACGCCGATGATCTCGCGGCGCTCACCAAGGCGCTGGATTTAAAGGACGCCATTCACGTAGGACACTCGACTGGCGGCGGCGAGGTGACGCGTTACATTGGCCGCCACGGCACCGGACGCGTTGCCAAAGCCGTGCTGATCAGCGCTGTGCCCCCGCTGATGTTGAAAACTCCTGCCAATCCCGTCGGCTTGCCCATCGAAGTGTTCGATGGGCTCCGCGCCGGCGTTCAAGCCGATCGTTCGCAATTCTTCCGAGACCTCAGCATGCCTTTTTACGGTTACAACCGCCCGGGCGCAAAAATTTCCGAAGGCGTGCGCGAAAATTTTTGGCTGCAAGGCATGCTCGCCGGATATCCCGCCGCGTACGAATGCATTAAAGCCTTCTCCGAGACCGATCAGACCGAAGACCTCAAGAAATTCGACGTGCCCACGCTCATCTTGCACGGCGACGACGATCAGATCGTGCCCGTCGTAGCGGCGGGCTTGCAGTCCGCAAAGCTCGTGAAGGGCGCCGTCCTCAAGGTGATCCCGGGCGCGCCGCACGGCATGTGCACCACGCTGAAGGACCGCATCAACGCAGAACTGCTGGCGTTTCTAGGCCGCAGCAGTCAGGCCGCGGCCCGATGATCCTCAGCATTTTCACTCTCGCGCACGTTGTTTTGAGCCTGATTGGCATAGGAGCCGGCCTGATCGTCATGGTCGGCTTCCTCGCCGAAAGGCCGCTCCATGGTGCGACCACTCTATTTCTGTGGACCACCGTCTTGACCAGCGTTACAGGCTACATGTTCCCGTATCACGGCCTTAAACCGTCCTACGTTGTTGGCGGCATCTCGCTGGTCTTCCTGGCTCTGGCCCTGTTCGCTCGTAATGGCCGCCAACTTGTCGGCGCTTGGCGCAGGACCTACGTGGTCAGTGCAATGATTGCGCTCTACTTAAACATATTTGTGCTGATCGCACAGCTCTTCATGAAGGTTCCCGCCTTGAAAGCCCTGGCGCCCACGCAAACCGAGCCGCCTTTTAAGCTCACACAGCTCACCGCTTTGGTGATCTTTTTTATCCTAACCATCCTCTCGGCGATTCGTTTCCGCGCCACCGCCGTGCGCACGGTCTGACCTTCAAACCGTCTCGACAGCTCGCGAATTCCTCGCCCTGGACTGCGAGGCGCGGCCCGGCAAGGCCCGATCTTATGTGCCATTTGACATAGATCGGGCCTTTTCTTTCCCCTTCCTCCGCCTCCTCTGGGTCCTCCGCGTTACAATCCCGTTTCCCCGGCCGCCAACCCGAGCGCAATTGAATCCGTGTTCAGTCTTGAGACCGACTGGTCTTTTGCCAGGTCCCGCGCTACTATGGATGCGACCGAACGGTCTCGTGCGCATCAAACTAGGCAGCGAACCCATGGCCGAAGCCCTCAATCCCGCCACCGCCGCTTTCGCCCTCCCCGCTCCCCGCGT
>JBEKVU010000183.1:0-8025 GCA_049513775.1 Candidatus Acidiferrum sp. | reverse complement strand
CTTCAGCGTGCGCAAACGGTCTAGGCCGAATTTCTCAACGGTAAAGCTGCCGAGGACCGAGCCGTAGACCATCGCACGGCGCAGCGCCAAATCGTTTTTCTTTCCTGCGCCGGCCAGGTAGCCCATGAATCCCCCGGCAAAACTGTCGCCCGCTCCGGTCGGATCGTGCGGCTCTTCGAGCGGAAACGCCGGCACGCAAAAGACGCCCTTTGCGTCCACCATCATCGCGCCATACTCGCCGCGCTTCACGATCAGGGTGGATGGCCCCATTTTGAAGATATGCTTCGCGGCACGCAGTAGATTGTGTTCGTTGGATAGCTCGCGCGTCTCCGAATCGTTGATCATCAGAATATCGACGTGTTTGAGCGTCTCGCGCAGCTCGGCATTGCTGCCGGAAATCCAGTAGTTCATGGTGTCAAGCGCCGCTACTTTCGGCCGCACTTTCACCTGGTGCAGCACGTCGCGCTGCAGGTCTGGAGCAATATTCGCCAGAAACACGAACTGCGATTTCTTGTATTTTTCCGGCAGCTTGGGCTTGAATCCCGCGAAGACATTGAGCTCCGTGGCCAGCGTAACGCGTTCGTTCAGGTTTTCCGAGTATTTGCCCGCCCAGAAGAACGTTTTGCCTTCGGCATGTTCCAGCCCTTCGATATCGATGGACCGCCCTTTAAAAATAGCCGCGTCCTTCGATGTGAAGTCATCTCCCACGATGCCGACCAGGTTTACCGGCGTGAAAAAACTAGCCGACACGGCGAAATACGTGGCTGCGCCGCCCAGGGCGCGGTCCACCTTGCCGTAAGGACTTTCAAGAGCGTCAAAGGCTACAGAACCCACCACGAGTAAAGACAAATTGATCTCCTTGCGATTTGCGATTGCTTTTGGATTTACTTGCTGTCGTATTTTCCGATGATGGCCGCCAGCTTTTTCTTGGTGGCCTTGGCGACGATCTTAAGATCCGTGATTAAGGCATGTTGCAGCGCGGAGCCGCACTTGCACGAGCGCTCCGCAGGCAGCGAACGGACCGCTTCGCGCAGAACGTTCTGGGCATTCCCGGCGTTCTGTTGCAACGTGGCAAGAATCTGCGCTCCGGTGACCGACTCGTGTTCTGGATGCCAACAGTCGTAATCCGTGATCATGGCGATCGTGCCGTAGCAAAGCTCCGCTTCGCGCGCTAGCTTGGCTTCCGTCACATTGGTCATGCCGATTACTTCAAAGTGCAGTTGACGATGCATGGTGGCTTCGGCATAGGTGGAAAATTGCGGGCCTTCCATGCAGATATATGTGCCCTTGCGGTGCACGGGAACGGCGCAATGCACGCTGGCATCGGCAAGCACTACGGAAAGTTCGCCGCAGGTCGGATGCGCGAAGGACACGTGGGCTACCAAGCCCTCGCCGAAAAATGTGGAGATGCGATGGCGCGTGCGGTCTACGAATTGGTCGGCCACCAAAAATTCTCCGGGGCGCAAATCTTCCTGCAGCGAACCGACGGCGCTAACGGAGATGATGCGTTCGACGCCTAGCGTTTTCAGAGCGTAGATGTTGGCGCGATAATTGATCTCTCCCGGCAGAATGCGGTGTCCGCGTCCGTGGCGCGCGAGAAATACTACGCGCTTCCCTTCCAGCGCACCGACTACAAAGACTTCTGAGGGATCGCCGAACGGCGTTTTCACGCGGACTTCTTTGGTGTCGGTGAGACCGTTCATCGAGTACAAACCGCTGCCGCCGATGATGCCGATGGTGGGTTTGTCGTCGTTTTTGAGGGTTTTAGCCAGCTTTACTTTTTCTACCGCCATTCATCTGTCTCCCGAAGGATGCCCAAGAAAACACCATATTGAGCCAAGTCTACTCTACCGCAAATTATCGCGGACGAACCGTTGCGCCTGGTGGCTAGACGCCCGGGCAAGCTGGGGCGCAGCATGCTGCGCCCCTACAAGGGTTGGGCCTTATTGCGCATTGGCGCTCGATGCGGAACGTGGTCGGCTGAGCTCCAGAAAAGCGCCCGCCTCAGAAGGCGGCCGCTACACATGCTCGGCACGGGCGACGATGGCGTTTACCGCAGTGAAGGGATCCATGCGGCGGGCGGCTACTTCGCCAGCTAGTTTCGCCAGCAGCTCTTCGCCTGGGCGGCCGCCTAGGAATTTGTCGAGTACGCGCGATTGCAGCATCTCGATCAGGCGTTTTTTCCAATACTCGACATGCTTTAGCTCGCGTTCGCCGCGGGCGGCGAAATGTTCGCGAAACTTGTCGAGGGTGGCGGCCAGCACGTCGATGCCGCGATTTTCAGAGGCTACGGTGGGGACTATGGGGGGATGCCAGCCGTCGCGGGGCATCACAAGCGAGAGCATGGCGTCGAGTTGCTGGTGCAGGCGGTCTGCGCCATCGCGATCGGATTTGTTCAAAACAAAAATGTCGGCAATTTCCATGAGGCCGGCCTTCATGTTCTGAATGTCGTCGCCGAGGCCGGGAACCATTACGACCATCACGCAATCGGCGAGGCGGACGATGTCGATTTCATCTTGGCCGACGCCCACGGTTTCGATGATGAGTTGTTGCTTTCCTGCAGCATCGAGGAGCAAGGCGACTTCCGCGGTGGCGCGCGCGAGGCCGCCCAAGAATCCGCGGGTGGCCATTGAGCGGATAAACATGCCGTCATCGCCAGCGTGGCCTTGCATGCGGATGCGGTCGCCAAGAATTGCGCCGCCGGAATAGGGCGAAGTGGGGTCGACCGCAATGACGCCGACGCGCTCATCGCGCTTGCGGTAAAAGGCCGCGAGGCGATCGACGAGTGTGCTTTTGCCGGTCCCGGGCGCGCCGGTCATGCCAGATAAATACGCCTTGCCGGTAAACGGAAAAAGGATCCGCAGCAACTCCTCAGCCGCAGGCGCGTGATTCTCTACCGCGGAAATTGCGCGCGAGAGGGCGCGCACATTTCCTGCGCGTACGGACCCGGCCCATTCTTCAACAGAGATTGCCATCATCACCCAAGGGGAAGAATTATTGTGACGGCGGGAGCTGAGTCCCAGCACCAGAATACCTTATCATCGTGGCCATCGTTGGCCTGCCGTGGCCTGCGGGTTGAGGCGCAACACCCCCAATCTCTACTTCCCGCCTTATAATGCTGCGCATGGAGATTCCCCTCCGAGAGAATGCCGGCGGCGCAGCGATTCGAGCGGAACGGCACGATCCGTTTCTCCGGCTGCAGTCGGTGACGATCTTTGTGCGTGAGTTGGACCGCAGCGTGCGCTTCTACCTGGAGCAGCTTGGCTTCCAGCTGATTTTTGATGGCTACACGCAACCGGGGCAACGCTGGGTGACGGTCGCGCCGCCCGACGGAGCCGCGAACCTTACGCTGGTGGCGCCCGAGCCGGAGTCGCCGCAATACAAGCTTATAGGGCGATCCACTCAGGTGTCGTTTGTCACCGAAGATGTGGTGGCCAAATACGTTGAGTGGACCAGGCGCGGGGTGCGTTTCAATTTTGCGCCGCGGCTGAAGCGCCTGAAAAATGCGCGACGCGGTTCGCCCTCGCTAACGGCGCAGACGCCTGCGCCCGGCGATGAGCGCGCGACACGGGCGGAGGACCACGCGCCTATTTGGGGCGGCGTGTTCACGCGATTCAAAGACCTGGACGGCAACTCTTTTTCTCTGGTGAGTTTTGACGAGATGACGCATGCCGTGGAAGCGCAACGCCGTGCCGTGGCCGAGAAACTGGAACTGGAACGTCGCGCCGCGCACGAATTGGAGATCGCCAAAGAAGTGCAAGCGCGGCTCTTTCCGCAGTCGCAACCGCTGTTAAAAACTCTGGAATATGCCGGCATCTGCCATCAGGCGCGTCAGGTTGGCGGAGACTATTTCGATTTTCTGCATCTGGGCGGGGATCGCCTGGGCTTTGTGATCGGAGATATTTCGGGAAAAGGCATTGCCGCCGCGCTGTTGATGGCCAATCTGCAGGCAAATCTGCGGAGCCAGTGCGCCATCGCTTTTGACCAGCCGCAACTATTGCTGCGATCCGTGAATCGCTTGTTTTGTGACAACACCGCGGACAGCGCTTTCGCTACGCTGTTCTTCGGCGAGTATGACGACGTCCTGCGCCGGTTGCGTTACGTGAATTGCGGTCATCTCCCCGCGCTCATCCTGCACCCGGACGACACACTGGAGCACCTGCACGCCACGGCAACGGTGCTGGGCATGTTCAAGACGTGGGATTGCGAAATCGGCGAAATGCAGCTCTGCCCCGGCGATGCCCTGGCGCTCTACACGGATGGTATTACGGAGTCTTTCAATGACGCCGATGAACAGTTTGGCGAAGAGCGGCTGGCCGCGGCGCTATGCCGTCACCGCGCGCTTTCACCGCAATCGATGCTGACCGCGGTGGTGGGTGAAGTGCGCCAATTCAGCTTGCTTGAACAGCACGACGACATCACGCTGATCATTGCGAAATGCCCGGCCACCTAGCGGCACAGCTTTCTTCAAATTCACACTCTTCAATAGTGCGGTAAAATATGTTCAAAATTGTTGCCGGTATGTTCACACGATTGCCGAGCCCCAAAACGCACGGCTGCGCATACGCACTTTGGACAACGTGAAAATCAGGCGGGCGCAAAAAGTGTTACGCGCCAAGACCGAGACTAGCGAACGCGCGCTGGACGCCGTGCTGGCCGAGGATGAACGAAACCGCTTGGCGAACCAAGCTGATGAGCGCTTTTTGCGGAGCGGCATCGTCATCAAGGAGTCTTCGGGGCACAGGACTAACGGCTTCTCAGCTTTCCTTATGAGCGCAGTGTAGTGCTCGCGGAATTGTACGCGGGGGCTCAGCCACGTGACGTAAAGGGCGTCAAGCAGCTCGAACGAGGGCCAAGCGCATTCTCTCGTACCCAACCTCAAGGATTGGGTAACAGCCGGACGGGTGATAGCGCGCTTCTCTTCCACATACGACTATGAAGCAACGGGAAAGGTGCGACTGAGGAGTGCCGCGCTACTCGCAATGAGCGCGGCGCGCTTGGGTATAACGATTGTTACCGCCAACCAGCGGGACGTCGCACGCCTCGCTGGGTTGCCGCCATTCGCCTGGCGTGGCCTGCAAGCATCATAAGTATTGGGCAATATCTATTTCTTGCCCAGCAATTGGCGGGCGATCACTAGCTTTTGGATTTCGCTCGTGCCTTCGCCGATGGTGCATAGCTTGACGTCGCGATAGAATTTTTCCGCGGGATAATCCTTGATGAATCCGTAACCGCCGTGAATCTGCACGCATTCGTTGGCTACGCGCACGGCGACTTCGCTGGCGAACAGTTTCGCCATGCTGGATTCGCGCGTAAAGCGTGCCTCGCCGCGATCCGCGAGAAAGGCGGCTTTATAGACAAGCAGCCGCGCCGCTTCGACATCGGTGGCCATGTCCGCCAACTTGAACTGGATAGCTTGAAATTCGCTGATGGCTTGGCCAAATTGCTTGCGTTGTTTGGCGTACTTGATGGCGGCGTCGAGGGCGCCCTGCGCCATTCCTAGCGCCAGTGCGGCGATGGAAATGCGGCCGCCATCTAAGATTTTCAGACTGCCGGTGAAGCCCTCGCCTTCCGGACCCAGCAAGTTTTCCGCAGGAACGCGGCAATCGGTGAAGATTACTTCGGAGGTGTCGCTGGCGCGCAGGCCAAGCTTGTTTTCTTTCTTGCCGGGGCGAAAGCCGGACGTGCCCTTCTCCACGATGAAGGCGCTGATGCCGTGCGAGCCTTTGGATTTGTCGGTGACCGCCATGGCCACGCAGTAGTCCGCGTAGTGGCCGTTGGTGGTGAAGGTCTTGGCGCCGTTCAGCACCCAAAAATTTCCGTCGCGAACTGCGGTGGTCTTTGTTCCGCCGGCATCCGAGCCCGCTTCCGGCTCGGTCAAAGACCAGGCGCCAATCTTTTTGCCCGAGGCCAAGCCGGACAGGTATTTCTTCTTTTGTGCTGCCGTGCCAAACTTAAAAATGTGGTTGCTGCAAAGTGAATTGTGCGCCGCGACGATAATTCCTACGGAGCCGTCTACCCGCGACAACTCCTCGATTACCAGCGCGTATTCCACGTATCCGAGCCCGGCGCCGCCGTATTCTTCGGGGAAAATGACTCCCAGCAAGCCCATCTCGGCCAGTTTCGGGATAATCTCCACGGGGAAATGCGAGGCCTCGTCCCACTCCATTACGTGCGGCAGAATTTCGCCTTCGGCAAACTCGCGCACCGTTTTGCGTAGCGCTTTCTGTTCATCGCTATAGTTGAAATCCACGTGCGCTCCGCTCGAGTTAAATTTACCTATGGTCAACCAAAGTTTAGCTTATACCCGCTAACGCTTCCAGTACTTCCGCGCGCGGAGCCACTTTTACGCCGCTGCCAGCCTCAGCGCGACCGTTCACCATCAATTCCTCGCATTCAAACGATTGTAACTTTTGCATTGTGTATTTTCGCGTATCGCTCTACGATGCGCCCATCGCAATGACCACCACGATGCTTCGTTGTTCCAGGTTCCTGACATCGCTCTACAATTTGTGCCGTTGTTGACGAGATAGATCCTGGCGGTCATCTCGTGGCGAAGTCTGTCGCGAGTCTTCCAGCCGCCCGCCGGGCTTTACCGGGAAAGCGCATCGCCCTTTCCGTTGGGGCTCCGTCGAGGAGCATTCCTCGTACTCCGTGCAGTTGGTCCACTGTACCGGGAAGCGCCTTCGCCTAGCTCCGAGTGTCAAGTAACGCGGTAGAAGTGTCGGTATCTCGGACTTCTTCGCTCGTGATGACCCTTCAAACTGAGGAGAGAAATATGCTTCGACCTACGTCCCCTATACGCAATCGCAGTGTGTTGCGTCATCTAAGGCCGCTTGCTTGGATGACATCCGCACTTTTTTTCACCGTGGCGCTGCCCTCGCACGCCGCACCCGGCCGCGCCGTTGCGGGAAACGTTCCGCGATTCGTGGCCGCATCCAAAGTGCTGGGCCACGAAGAGTCCTCCAAAGTCATCGAGGTCACTCTGTGGCTTGAGCCACGCAACCGCGGGGAGATGGACAGTCTCGCGCGCAGCCTTTACGACGCCAACTCGCCTCAATACAGGCATTGGCTCAAATTTCCCGAAGTCGCCGACAGATTCGCACCCACCGCCGCGAGTCTCAAGACCGTGCAGTCCTTTCTATCCTCCAGAAACCTGAAGATTGTGCGCACCGGTCCGCACAATTTTTTTGTGCGCGCCAGCGGCACGGTGAGTGACGTGGAAACCGCCTTTCATGTCAGCTTGAATCTTTACGATGTGCGCGGCAAGACGGTGCGCGCTAACGACGTTGATCCATACATAGACGGCCCTGCTGGCCAGATCGTCCGCCACGTTTCCGGGCTCGATACCGGCGCGTTTAGCCATCCCTACGTCAACCGGCAGGCCACCTTGCCTTCCGGCTCTAAACCTGCCAGCACCGGCGTCACCGCCGCCACCACCGAGGCCGAAGCCGCTTCCACCTTCTTTCTTTCCAACTGCTTCACCGCAACGAAGACGGAAAAATACACCACGGGCGGCACCTATCCTACCGCTTCCTACACCGGCCACGCATATGCGGAGAATTCTGAACTCGGGTGCGGCTACACGCCCGCGGAAATCCGCACCGCTTACAATCTCAACGCGCTTTATAAGGAAGGATTCGACGGCACCGGACAGACCATCGTGATCCTTGATTGGTGCGGCTCGCCAACGATCACGGCCGATGCCAACGCGTTCTCGACCAAATTCGGCTTGCCCGCGCTGACCTCCGCCAATTTCCAAATCATCCAGACGCCAGTTCCGTCCACCTGCGCCGCGCCAGATCCGGAGATTAATATCGACGTCGAGTGGGCGCACGCGATTGCTCCCGGCGCAAACATTGTGCTGATCGTCCCGCCGTCGGCCAACTTCTCGGACACAAACGAAGGCGAGTTTTATGCCATCACCTATGACCTCGGCAACGTTTTCTCGGGCAGCTACGGTTCGGACGAATTCTTTACCTCCCCTGCGGAGCTGGAAACCGAAGATCTGATCAACGAAATCGG
>JBEKVU010000182.1:0-9416 GCA_049513775.1 Candidatus Acidiferrum sp. | reverse complement strand
TTCTCGTCCTTTTTTTCGCTGGGATCGGCGAGAGGATCGCTGCGATGCCACACGGCGGCAAAAAACTCGCGGGGATTTTCCGGGTCGGCGCACATATCGGCGATTCCATCGAGTTCGTCTCTGGCGAGCATGCGCGCCCAGGTCTTGCCGCCGTTGACGGATTTGAAAACGCCGCGCTCGGCGGGTTGGTTTACGAGGCCAAGGATGGGATGGCCGAGCACGCCGACGGTAACGATATCGGGATTGCGCGGATCCACGAGGATGGAAGTGATGTAGAGCGACTTCTCGAGGCCGATGTGCGACCAGGTGGCGCCGGCGTCGGTGGATTTGTACATGCCGTTGCCGGGCGTCTGCTCGCCCGTTCCTACGTAGAGGATGTTGGGATTCGATGGTGCGAGCGCGACGGCGCCGATGGAGGCCACGTGTTGATCATCGAAAATCGGCTTCCAGACGTTTCCGCCGTCGGTGGTTTTCCAAACGCCGCCTCCCGGTGTGCCTATGTAGTAGAGTGCGGGATCGCCGGGAATTCCGGCCACGGCGGTGACGCGGCCAGCACGGTAGGGGCCGATCAGACGCCAGCGCATCGCGGAGTATTGGCTGGTATCGATGGTCGGCGAACTTTGTTGCGCGAAGGAAGACGCGCACGAGAATGGGATCGGGGCGGCGAGCAGGAGAGAGAGCAGGCAGCGACGGGCGACGGTCACGTGGACCTCCAGCGGAATCAGAAAGTCTAGCATTTTCAGCGGCTATTATTTGGGCGGCGGATAGAGAGGCAGTCGAAATGGCAGAGTCGGAAGCGCTCGAAACGTTTTTGGGCGGCAAGGTGCGGGTGATGGTTGGCGACATCACGGCGCAGCGCGTGGATGCGATTGTGAATGCGGCAAATAGCACGCTGCTCGGCGGCGGGGGCGTCGATGGCGCGATTCATCGGCGGGGTGGGGCGGTGATTTTGCAGGAGTGCCAGGAGATTCGGCGCACGCAATATCCCCGCGGGTTGCCGACCGGCGAGGCAGTGTTGACCAGCGGCGGGCGGCTTGCGGCACAGTACGTGATTCACACCGTCGGGCCGATCTGCCGGCTGGGAAGCGCGCCGGATGCGGCGGCGTTGGCGTCGTGTTACCGCAAATCGCTGGAGCTGGCGGGGGCGCATGGATTGCGCTCGATCGCGTTTCCAGCGATTTCGACTGGCGCTTATGCCTACCCGCGCGAAGAGGCCGCCGCTGTGGCGGCAGAAACGATCGAGGAGGTTCTGCTCGGGGGATTAGCGGTCGAGGAAGTGCGATTGATTTTCTATGATGCTGAGGATGCGGCGATCTTTCTGCGAAATCACAAATTTTCGACGCGTTAGCTCGCTTTGCGGACGATCGCGACACGCGTGATCGTCATCGGTACTTACCGCACGTTAGTTTGGCACGTTGCTATCGAACTGGTGGCACATACGGAATGTAGTGGGCGAACAGCCAGCACAGGAAAAACACGACCGGAACGTGCACGATCAACTGCAACATGCCGTAGCCCACGATATCTCTAGCCTTCAATTTCAAGATTCCCAGCAGCGGTAGCATCCAAAAGGGATTCAGTAGATTCGGCAACGCTTCCGAAGCGTTGTAGATTTCGACCACCCAGCCGAGATGCACCTGATGCAGATTAGCGGCCTGCAGCACGTACGGAGCTTCAATCACCCACTTGCTGCCCCCACTGGGAATGAAAACGCCGAGCACCGCGGAGTATACCGCCACCAGCAACGGGTAGGTGTTCTGCGTGCTGGCGGCGGCGAACAGCTTTGCTAAAGCGTCGGCGATTCCGGTGCCGATAATCATTCCGAAGATCACCGCGTAAAATGGAAACTGGATCAGTACGCCGCCGGTGGCCGGGACACACTCGGCAACGGCGCGCATAAAGCGCTTGGGGCGCCAATGCAAGAGCAGGCCAACAGTGATGAACATCAAGTTGTAGGTATTGAGATCGAGCGCCGCCAGCGCGCCCTGGGGCGACGTGCGAAACACATCGAGCAGATACCAACACAAAAGCGCGGCCACGAGAATGGTCAGCAGCGGACTGTATTCGGGCCATTCGCCCGGCTTCGATTTCGGCTCGAGGCTCGAACGCATGGGCTCGAACTGGATGCCGTAGGATTCGGCGGTTCGCGCATTTTCCGCCGAAGGCGCGGACCAATACGCGATGACTACAGACAACGAGATCAAGATTGCGGTGGTGGCGATGCTTTGCCACAAGAACAGCGTTTGGGTTAGAGGGATCAGGCCGCTGATGGTGAACAGTGTTGCCGGAATTGCGGATTTGGTGGCCATCAACATGGCCGCGGAGGAGGAAAGTCCCATGGCCCACACCGCGCCGAGGCCGAGATAGGCGGCGGCACCGGCGGCGCGATAGTCCATGCCCTTCACGCGATGCGTGAGCTCGCGCACGAAGAGTCCGCTGAAGATGAGGCTCAAGCCCCACGAGATGAGCGAGGTGAGCATGGAAAAAAGCGCCACCAGTGCGATGGCTCCGCGCGGCGTCTTGGGTACGCCGGCCAGGGCGCGGATGGCGCGGTACACCAGCGGCGTTGAGGCCACCACGTATCCGCCGATGATGATCATCACCATTTGCATGGTGAAGGGGGCCAGCGTCCAGAAATTTTTGCCGCCCTCTACCGCGAGCTTGGCCGGGCTTTGGTGCAGCAGCAGCCCCGCGATGAATACCACAACGATTCCGAGCAACGCAAAGATCAGCGGGTCGGGAAACCATCGTTCGCTCCAACGCGCAAGTCCCAAGCCGAAGCGGACCAGGGGGTCTTCGCGAATTGTGGTGGCGGGGTGACTTTCGGGAGGTGCGGGCATGCGCGATCCTTTCGTTTGGCGACGGCGTTCCGTGAGGCGCACGCTTGGTGCCGCGACCGAAGAGCGCGCCAGGCTCGCGGGTGGGCTGCGCGGCACATTGTAGCGCGTGTTTTTTCGGCTCGCGTACATTTGCTCCTCCGTACGTCTGACGGGATGGGGCGGCTTGTAGGGAGTTCGCCGCGGGATGGGATAGGATCGCGACCAAAGACGTGCGAGCGGAAGTGATAAATAAATGACTGCAGCGACGACCACGCCAGTGCGAGGTTTGAACCTTGGCCGTCATGTGTTTGGGGTGGCGACCTTGGCTATCGGTGTCGTCACCCTAACCTGGCACGACTATAAAGAACCGCATCAGCTGCGTTACGTCGTCTACGCTGCCGCCGCTGCTCAGGTCGTCGGCGGCGCTGCCATGCAGTTCTGTCGGAGTGCGAAAACAGGGACTGCCGTTCTTGTTGCAGCTTTTCTTGTTTTTACCATACTGTGCGTGCCGGGAATTGTCGCCGCGCCGAGGATTTACAATAGCTGGGGCAATTTCTTCGAGCAGTTCTCTCTCTTGATCGGGGCGACGATCGCTTTTGTGCGCTGGTCGTCGGTATCGTGGTCGGCATGGTCACCGGAAACGCTTCGTCGCAGCGGCTGCATTCTTTTGGGAGTCTGTAGCGTTTCTTTTGCTCTTGAGCAGACGTTTTATCTTCGCGCCACCGCCCGTCTTGTTCCGACCTGGGTTCCGCCAAGTCAGATGTTTTGGGCATGCGCGACGACGCTTGCGTTCGCGCTGTCTGGTGTGGCTCTTCTTACGGGTTGGATGGCACTTCTCGCTGCTCGTCTCGTGACGCTGATGATTGCGAGTTTTGGGATACTCGTGTGGGTTCCGCTAACCCTTTCAGATCCGCGCAGCCATACGAATTGGAGCGAAAACGCCGAGACCTTCGCCATTGCCGGAACGATATGGATCCTCGCTGATCTGCTTGGCGAGTATCGGCTTAACGAGCGAGGTGTTTCCGGCTCGCGGCGCGTCAGGTGAAAAGTTGCCAGACAGCAAAAGAACGGCTGGCGATTTCGCCAGCCGTTCGCGCTTACGCGTTGATGGTTTTGCCTTGCAGCTTTTTGCTTAGCGGCCGGCTGGTTTGGTGGTTTTGTCGTTGTGCTTCTCGTTGTGGATCTGCTTGCTGTTCTTGTTCTGCTCTTTGTTGATCTGCTTCTTTTGTTGTGAGTTCAGCGCGCCGCCGTTGGCGGTGCGGTCGTTGTGGACCTGTTGCGCGGTCTTGGCCTGGTTGGCGTTGGTCTTGGCCGCTTCGCCAGAGGTCATCTGGCCGCTGCGCAAACCGTTGGCGGTGCGTTGCTGCTGGTTGGCTTCGCGGTTGTCTACAGCGTTGGGCTTAACAGTGTTGCCGTTGTGTTTTTCGTTATAGATCTGGCGGCTGGCGGCATTCTGCTCGGAGTTGATCTGCTGTTTCTCCTGGCCCGTCAACTTGCCACCGTTGGCGGCGCGGTCGTTGTGCACCTGCTGGTCAATGCTGGATTGCGTGCGCTCGGCCTTGGCGGCTTCACCAGAGGTCATCTGGCCGCTGCGCAGGCCGTTGGCGATGCGCTGGTCCTGATTGGCTTCGCGCGTGTTGGGATTGTAGCTCTTGCCCGCGGTGCGGTCGGCGGCGGAGATGGGCTGCGACGCGGCGTGCTGCTGCGCAACCTGATGATAGGAATTAATGTTGGAAGCTGCCGGAGTCGCCGGACGGCCGTGGTTCACGGACGCCAGTTGCGAGCGGTCCTGCGCGGCAAAGTGTTCGTGCTGCGTCTGCTCGGCCGTGGCTTGGACGTGCTCCTCGTGTTCCGCTTGCAGTTCGCCCGCGGAGGCGTGCGCCGAAATGCCGCCTTCTCCGTTGAAGCTGACGTGCTCGTTGTTGACGATCGTGTTCTGCGTGACGATCGTGCGATTTTCGTAGACGTTGGTTACGTGCACGCTGCCAAAGTTAGCCACGGCGCTGTTGTAAGCAAACCCTCCACCGCGCCACTCGCCGCCCGCGAAGCCGACGCCGCCGAAGCCGAAGCCGTAGTTGACGCCACCGTAGAAGCCGACGTGCGGGCCCCAATAACCGGCGTGCCATCCGTAGGCGCCGCCGACAAAGCCCCAATAGCCAGGGGTCCAGAGAACGCCCACTCTGGGAGGTTGCACCCAAACGCCGGGAACCCAGTAGTAGCCAGCGTCACCGTAGGCCCAGTAGCCGGGGGTCCAGAGATAGCCAGGGGCGGGCAGAGGTGGTTGCACGTACACGGGAAGAGCGGGTGGGGCCACGTGCACGGAGATACCGATGCCGACGGCGATCTGCGCGTGTGCTGCCGGAACCGCCAGCATGGGCAAGGCCATCGCGGCAGCGACGAGCAGGCTGCGAACTCCTGAGCGAATAGACATAGACATCCTCCTGAAGTAGTAATGCACTCAATAATAGCGTTCTTTTTTAGAGCTACCCGGACTGTGTGGGCCTATGTCTTCAAACACTAAACCGAGGAAATTGTTGCTGGGAAAAGCTGGGGTGGGACGCGGAAAAGGGCCGGAAGTGATGCTGAAAAAATAGCCCGTTAGGAGGACGCCCGACTTATGCTGAAGCTGCTGCGGGAAAATCGCGTTCCGAAGATCTGGGTACCCAGTCCGGAAAATCGTGATCTCAGGCAACTGCTCGACTTGTGGCTTCGCTTCCTTTCAGTTCGTGGCGCTCATTCCTGTCGTGTGGAAAGACTTGATGGCGCTCGCTTCGTCGCGCTCTACAGAGAAGACTTTGTTCAGAGAAGTGGCGGTAAGCAAACTACTCACGGTCGGGCTCAGCCCCGCCAATTTCATCTCGCCGCCGAGCTTTCGGATGGCCATATGGCTGCGTACCAACTCGCCGATTCCGGAACTGTCGATGAAGTCGACATCGTCCATGTTCAGAACAACTTTTGGCTGCCGGCCGCAGTGAGCCCGGCGATCGCTTCGCGAAGCAGAGTATAAGCCGCTGCCGAAGGCGACCTTTCCACGAAGGTCAACCACGTGAATACCATCGACTTCGCGGGTACTGCACTGCGGCTTCGAGGCTGTCGGCGTTCGAATGCCGAGTCCAAGACGGTCCAAAATGGGCGAGGCTTTTCCGAGCACCTCATAGAACTCGCTCTGGACCAGGACCAAAGAGCGGCCACTTTTGAGAACTTCGAGTAGATGTTCGGCTTCGGCTTCCGATTTCTCCGCACTTGTGGGTACCGGCTTGTCGGGGTCTGCCGAGATCTGTTCTCCAACAACGCCGCCGGCGTGGGAACCGAGGAATCCGAGCAAGGCGGCGCCCCCGACACCGAGGGCAAAAACTTGACCGAATCCCGGGATCAAGGCAAGTGCGGCGCCGACGCACCCGGCGGTCACGCCGACAGCTCCGCCCATGAAGCCACCAACGTATTGGCCAAGATCCTTGTACAACCGCACGGCCATCTGGCGTCCCAGGGCCATCTTGGCGATACTTTTTCCCCGGCGCATCGCCAGATGCCAGTAGCGTTGCCGCCAGTCCTGGGTACACCGTGCTGCGGCCTGTGCCGCTTCCACCAACAAAAAACGCAAGAGAGCATTGCCTTGTTTGCTGATGTGCCCCAGCCGTTGCCGGCCGCCGCTGGAGTCTTCACTAGGAACCAGTCCGATGTAGCTGCCGAGCTGCTTGCCGCGCCGGAATCCTCCCGGTGTCCCGATGATCAGCACGAAGGCCAGTGCCGTCAGTGGACCCACTCCAGGATGGGTCATGAGCCGCAGGCCTTCCGGCCATTTGCGGGCCTCCGGCTCGACCGCCGCGGTGAGCTCCAGCTAAGAGCTCGGGTGATAATCTACTCCAATGAGGTACATGTGCGGCTCCTTTCTCACGAGCCTTGGTCGTCAACCAAAGTCTACTCGGGTCGAGGGGGCCGTTATGGTTATGAAATCATGTGCTCTTGAGCCGAGAGAACTCACTGACTCCCTAAAGTACCGGTGGAAAGGAACTCTTGTTCTATTGGCCCGTGCCAATCGAATTAGTACCCTCACTCTGTTTTATGACCACTGAAACCAATTCTGGGACGCGTCGCCACGAGCGCATCTCCTTGCCGCAAGGCATGTGCGTGACCTGGTATGGTGGCGGTCAGCAACAGGTTTCTCGCGTCAAAACGATAGGCCTGGGCGGGCTGTTCCTCTGCGGGTCCATTACGCTGCGCGTAGGCGTGGATTTGACCCTAGTTTTTGAGGTCCCTGGAGGCATGGTTCTGGCCGAAGCAGTCGTCCGAAATAGCGTGGCTGGGGAGGGGATGGGCGTCGAATTTACTAAGATGAATCATCAAAGCCGAGTTCTGCTAGAAGGATTGCTCGCACGGTTGTTGCGCTAACAAGCCCCATTTAGCGCGCGAGACAGTTTGTGTTGACAGTTGCGGGGAACGCCGTACGTTGCGCCCAATGCCTCGGAACCTCCGCCCTGGGTTTCACCCGGACAGTCGTACAACCCGCCTTGCCCCGTCCAGCGTTGCAGGCTCTACCGACCCGATCCGAGCATCGCTAGAGTGCCGCACCGCTCGATCCATAAAAAAACGGTGAAGCCGTGTTAAGAATGGCCGTGGCCAAGGGGATTCCGCTTCTCCGGTAACGCGTCTATCAGCACTTGCCTGAATTAAGCGCGCCCTCCGGCTAGCCTTCTTTGTCCAAGGTGTGTAATGGCAAAGTTTGCAAAGATGATTCAGGCGATCAGATCGATTGTGGTCTTCGCCACTTCGTCGGCCGTCTTCACGCTCCCGAGGTTGGCCGAATACAGGTTCTTGGCGGACAGCAGCGCAACCACCGCAGCGCTGAGATCCACTGTGTCCTGGTTTGCTCCGCCGGCAGAACTTGTTCCAAACGAGGCGATCTTGCTTCCAGCGCTCTCCAGTTGCGCCGCTGCTTGATGCAATCCCTGCTGGGCAATCGTAGATAGATCCATAGTGGAGCTATCGGCAATATCCGCTGAAACTTTAGCCGCAGCCGCTACTGGTTCTGCCCCGAAACCATTTTATGTACTGGTGCCTGACACCCGTCGACGACATCATCATGATGCTTTCATTGCGCGAAACGGATCTCGCGGTACTACGAGAGTTGATGCAGCGGCTGTACACACATCTCACCAACGATGAAGATGCGATCACCGCCCTGGGCCTCAGCCAAGCGGGAAATGTTAGCGTCAGACAATCACGGCCTTCACTCACACCGACTGCCTGGGCCGGTTTTGTAGTCCTGGGGAAACCCTGATGCTGGACGGACTGGAAGCCGTTTCCATCGTATTTGCCAATATCGTCTGCCCTTCGCTCGCTCGCATTGGATTCGAACTCGGAATACCATTCCGTAGCGAATTGATTCACCGCATTGCGTAAGCTGCAAAAACTGCAGCCATTTTAAGGGTAGTTTTCCGTCTAGCCCACCATTCGCACTGACCAAGGCTGCGGGCGTGCAAAAACCGACGAAACCGGCTCCCCATGCCAGACGCTCAACGTGGTTCTGCGGTCATCGACGCGTAAGGCTTATGAGGCACAACTTAGAAAATCAGCAGCTTCGCCTATCTTCCTTTCGCTAACGTTGACGAGAAGGAGACGCATGACGGGTCTCCCATCTGGCCCTAGGGTTGACGTAGAAATCTGTTCGGGAACGGTGCGCGCAACGGTTCATCCAAGACCGGTTTGGCTGGGAATTCTTGTTGCGTTAGGCGCCGGAATTCTCCTGCACGACTGGACTGACCTCGCGCTCTGGATTCGTGCTTTGTTGCTGTGGGGCGTGGTCTCGACGGTTCCGCTGCTGGTGTATCAGGTTTTTGGTGAGGGAGTCGTAGAATTTGACTCACAAAAGCTCACCGTCCGCAAAGGAGTCCGCGGCTGGGAACGGAAGCGTGAATATCAACTTCAAGATTGCAGGGGACTCGAATGGGAAGAAGGCGGTGAAGGTACGAACGATGGTTTCAAACTCAAGGTCGGATGGCGTTCAATTTCCTTGGCGAATATCTGTCTGAGGACGATGCCATTGCAATCATGAAGGCGCTTCAGAATAAATGGGAGCGGTCGGAGCCCGCTCCCGCGAGAAAGCTTGGAAAGTTCTCCGAGGTCTACGGCTTCGCTGCAACGGCTCTAGGTTTGGCGAATTCGGGGACGACGCCGAGCTGTTGCATAAGGCCTAGAGCGTCCCAGTTGACATAGCCCTCCGACAGCTTCGCGTTCACGCAGCGAACGATGGTGACGCCAGAGATGGTGACGTGCTTCCCGGTGGGGGCAATGCCGTTGAGATCCCCTTTGTGGGTGCCGTGACCGGACCAACGAGCCATGACGGTATCGCCTTCGGCAATGAGGTCTTCGATGGTCAAGCGCAGGTCCGGGAAAGCGTTGCGGTAGAGGGTTGCTCTCTTCCGTTCACCTTCGGGGCCGTGCCCAAAATCGGGTGACGAAGAGTCATGATGAGTGTAGTTCGGGGTAAAGAGCTGGTCTGCCAGCGACAGATTGCCCTTGTTCCAAAGTTCTTCAAACAGACGACGGACGATAGCTTTGTTTTGATCAGACATGGTGGTACTCCTTTTTGAAAAGCAC
>JBEKVU010000181.1:0-8082 GCA_049513775.1 Candidatus Acidiferrum sp. | reverse complement strand
GCGCAATGCGGTGGTGGGCCCGGCGGTGGCCGTCGCTACTTCCGCTACGGGAACCTGCGTCGCCTGCCCCGCAATTTGCGCGGTTTCCGACGCCTTCCAATAGCGTGTTTCTAAAGTTCCAGGCGCCGCGCCATTAGGCGGCAAGAAAGCTGCCGTAAAATAGCGATCTTCCAGGCCCGTAAAATCCTTTCCGCCTTGCCAAAGTCCATTGCCCCATTTATCGACGCCGTCGAGCTTCTTCGGTAGATACGTCGAAATCTTTCCGCCCTCGCTGTAGTACGTTTGCACGCTGTCCCAATTCGCGGGATTTGCAACGGTCAGATCGCCGAAGCCGCCAAGCCATGCGATGCCGGCCGTAACGGGCTTACCATCGTGTTTTGCGGAAACGTCAACGCGCGCCACGTAGCTGTGATCGAAATGAAAATGCTTCGTGACTTCCAGATGGCCATCGCTCCACGAAAAATCCACATCTGTCGGCGAGACGACGTCTGCACTAGATGGATTCATCTGATACAAGCCGGCATTGGCCGCCGTTTGCAATTCCGGATCGTCCAGTACCACGGCCAACGGCCATGCCCCAATTTGCTGCGCGGCCACCGGGTGGACCACATCGAGAATGCGGGGCGGTTTATTGTCATCGGTATATTTCTTGAGCTGCCAGCTCTTGACGACGGCGCCGCGATTCGAAATCTCCACGCGGTACAGATCGTTCTCGAGCACCACGGTGCGCTCTTGCGTGTCGCTCTTTGCAGTGACCGGAGTTGCCGTCGCTGCCATAGCCGTCGACGACGACCCGGGCGCCACGTTCCCCGATGAAACCGCGGCGTTGTGCGAATCCGGCTTTCCGCCCTCCGCTGGCGTCGGAGCAGGTGCGGAGATTCCGGGCTTGGACGCTTGCGGAGGATTTATTGGCGGCTTGGGCCCGAAAAATTTTGCCCACAAAAGAATCACCGCCATCGACAACAACGACGCCGCCAGAATGCGCAACTCCGGTGTGAATTTATCTTTTTCCTGCATACTCACGAATGTGCCTCTTTGTGTGTCCCCGAACTGGTTCCCGGCCACTCTTCCGGAACCGGGTCGAATCCAAATCGTCGCGATAGCGGCTGGCAGCGCAGAAGCCGCTTGAGCCCAAGCCAACTTCCGCGCAGCACCCCGAATCTTTCAATGGCCCCGTAGGTGAATTGCGAGCACGTAGGCGAAAAGCGGCAGCTGCCGGCCATCAGTATCGAGAGGTACATTTTATAAAATCGCAACGCCAGAAGCGCCGCTCGCACCGGCCATGTCGTTTGCGGCGCGGCATTTAGAGTGTGAGTAGTTTCCATGTGCTCTGCAGTAGAGCGTTCTAAGGCATTGTTCGACGCGTGGTGCGATGCCGTTAGCCGCCCTCTAATTAGATGCGCGGTGCGCAGCCGAACGATAGATGGTGCCACCCGAGCTTGCCGCATTACCGCGCCCGCAACAGGACGCGCAATATCACGACGTCCAGTATCATCACGACTGTTTCGTTACGCCGAGCAGCAGACGCAGCAAGTCCGCTGCAAGCACAGAAAACTCCGCCCGGTGCACCGTGATTTTCGGATGTATGACCAGGTCCCATCCTTGCGGAATCTCCTGCCAGCGCCCGCGCACCACTTCTCGGATGCGCCGCCGCATGCGATTGCGCACTACGGCGTTACCGAGCGCCTTCTTGATGCTGAGTCCGACGCGCGATTGCGGCAGTTCGTTCGGACGAAAGAAAACCGTGAAGTGGGAACTCGAGCGGCGTTTTCCCGCGCGATAAACGGCATCGAAGTCACCGGTGCGCACCAGCCGCGCGGCGCGGGAAAATTTCTGTCCCCGCGTTACCGAGCCCGAATCGGCTGCCGGACTTGCAACATCATTCGGGCGTAAGGCGATGGCGCCCCTTCTTGCGGCGCGCCGCAAGCACTTTGCGGCCACCCTTGGTCTTCATACGCACGCGAAAGCCGTGGGTCTTGGCCCGGCGGCGCTTGCGCGGTTGATATGTGCGCTTTGGCAAAGCAATCTCCCTCTATCCCTGAAAAGTTTTCTGAAATCGTTTTGGAAAACGTTTCGGAAAATTTGTTTCGTGCCAAGGAACAGTCCGCGCGAACCGCCTGCAGTCGCGCGCTTCATCGGCTGCGAAACCGTACCTAGGCCGCCTCAGCGGCTGTGCAGGAATTCTCTAGTGTATTCGACCGCTGCGTGCACGGTCAAGAAAAGGTCAAGCGGCCTCCGTAAACAATACGTTTTTGGCCGCGACAAAGTATCGCGGCGAAACTCCTGCCTCCTCTTAGGTTCGTTGCATGATTATATGCACCGCCGGCGATCGAGGCTTGTCCGTTCCGCCGGCCAAGTTGCTCGACTCCCTGAAACGAAGTGGGCATAATACCCGTCCAAACGCACAACTGGGGTGTTGGCCTACATGTTTACCAGGTGCTTGCAACGCGAACCAGCAGTGAGACTGTCGGTCTTCGCGCTTATGGTATTTGCCGTAATCCCGGTAGCGCGGGCCCAGTCCTATCACGGCTCGCTGCAGGGCACGGTAAGGGATGGCAGCGGCGCGGCCGTGCCATCCGCGAACGTCATTCTCCGCGGCGAGGAATTCGCGTTTGAGCGCCAAGGCGCTAGCGACAGCAGCGGCGCCTTCCGCATGGATGACCTTCCCCCTGGCGCGTATCATCTCCTAGTGCAAGTCGCGGGTTTCGCGGAGGCCGCGTCGGACGTAAGCATCGTCGTTAGTTCCGTTCGCGAAGTGGCGGTGATCCTCAAGCCGCAGAGTTTGCAGCAGAGCATCAAGGTCTCGGCGCAGGATTCGTCAATCACCACGCAGCAACTCGATGTTTCCAGCGCGGTGCACCAAGGCATCATCACCTCGCGCGATTTGCGGGACATTCCGCTGGCCGCGCGCAGTTTCGCGAACATTGCCTATCTCGCGCCCGGTACGGAGCCCGTCGAGCCCTCCGATCCCACCAAAGCGCGCATTACCGCGGTTTCCACCGGTGGCAGCTCCGGCCTCAACAATGATCTGTCCGTCGACGGCGCCGATAATTCGGACGATTACATTGGCGGCTTCCTGCAAAATTTTTCGCCGGACGCCATCCAGGAATTTGCCTTCCGCACCGCGCAAGAGGATGCAGACACCGGCCGCACCACGGCAGGCTCGGTGGTGCTTACCACGCGCCGCGGCACCGATGAATGGCACGGGGATTTCGCTTTTTACGAGCGCGCCGCGGGACTCGACGCGCGCTATCCCATTGAAAACCCCGCGCCAAATCCCAAGCAGCCCTTTTCGCGGCAAAATTATATCGGAGCCGTGGGTGGCCCCATCGTCGCGAGCAAGCTGTGGTTTTTCTCGTCCTTTGAGTATGTCCACGAGCGCGCCAGCATCGCCTACAGCCCCGGAAGCGCCTCGCAGTTCGATGCATTGGCTTCGCTCGCGGCGCAAGGGCTTATTCCTAACGTGCGCTCGATCGATGTGCCAGGTATCGTGCCCATTCCGTTTCACGATACGCTCGGTACGTTCAGGCTGGATTGGCAGCAATCCGCTAAATCCCAATGGTTCCTGCGCGCCGCCGTGGACACGTACCTCACGGAAAATGATCTGATCCAGCAGGGCACGCTGCCCACGACGGGCGCCACATCACACTCCAACTACCTAAATCTCGCTATCGGCCAGCAACACGAATTTAGCCCCACGTGGGTCGGCAGCTTCCTCCTCGGAGCTAGCACCCTGCACCACACGGAAGCCGCGAATCAGCATTTAGGTTTCTCTCTGCAGTTCCCGTTCAGCGCCACGTTTGAAACCATCTCTGGCCTGGATACCTTTGGCGACAATTCCTTCGCCACGCCCATCACCGCGTTTCCCGTGTTACGCAATCAGGAAAAATATCAGCTGCGTTACGACGTCAGCCACTCTTCGGGCAAACACGCGCCGCGCTTCGGCGTCAATTTCATTCACGAGCCGGTACTGAGCGGTGCGCTTTCCGGCGCCGCTGAAAACATAACCACCTTTGCGCAAGATCCCAGCTTCTACGCCGCCAATCCGCAACAATTTGCTGCGGACCTGAATTGTTCCGGCGCCGGTGGGCTGCCCATCACACCCGGCACCGTTTGCTCGTCCATCCCCGCCAGTGACGGCAGTTTTTCGCAAGACGTGCAGCGCCTCGGTTTTTACGCGGAAGATTCCTGGCGGATAACGCCGCGCCTCACCGTGAACTACGGGCTGCGCTACGACACGACTTTTGGCTTGTTCGAAGCCTCCGGGCGTGACCAGCTGCAAAATCCCAGTTATCTCACGTTGCAAGCGCTGGGCATTCCGCTGGTCCACGGCGCGCCGCATGATTACCGCAAAGCCTTCGCTCCAAGACTCGGCCTGGCTTATGCGCCCGGAAATTCCGACAAAACTGTGTTTCGCGCCGGCATCGGCCTCTATTACAACGACCTGGCGCAGAACGGCTGGGTTTCTGCGTTTCAAGCCGTAAATGCCGCGCCGGGGCCATGTATCGACCCACTGAACCCGCCGGATGCAACGAACAGCGGTTGCGTACCATCCGGTGCGCCCGGCGCTTTAATCGATCCGCACTATCACACCCCGTACGCGCTGCACGTCACGGGCGGCGTGCAACGTTCGTTCAATACGAATTGGAGCATCAGCGCCGATTACACTCACGAGCAGGGCGTGCACGGATACCGTCGTTATCAATACACTCCCGGCTTCACCATCGATGCCGACGCCCCAGACCTCGCTGTTTTCCGCAGCGACAATCGTTCGAGCTACAACGCGCTGATGCTGCACCTGCAGGGCAACGTCTCGCAACGCTTCAATCTCATTGCCAACTACACGCTTTCCAGCGCGAAAACCTGGGGCTGCGTCCTCGGCGAGCTTTTTGATTACGTCAACGGCGTTTGCAATCCCAACAACGCCTTCGGCCCGGGTGATTATGGCCCATCGGGAGAAGACGTCACGCATCGCGGTGTAATCGCCGGAATATTCTCCGTTCCCGCTGGCTTCCAGCTTTCGATGCTCTTTCAAGCGGAAAGCGGCCGCCCGATAACGCTAACCACTCCGGAAGACGTAAACGGTTTTGGCGACACGCTGGACGATCGCGCCGTCGTCAACGGCGTCCAGACCAGCCTCGACCAATTTCGCGGCACGCCCTACGTGCAAATGGATCTGCGCGTCGCGCGCCCCATTATCCGCGAGCGTTGGCAGCTGACGCCGTTCATCGAATTCTTCAACCTCTTCAATCGCCACAATCCCGGCGCCAACTACGTCACCAACATCGCCGCACTCCCAGTCCCGGTAAACAGCCTCACCAACGCCACGGCTTTCTGTCCCACCCCTGCGTGCAACGTGCCGATCACGAGCCCCAAACAACTCCTCGTTCCCGCCGGCGCCCTCGGCGATTTTTTCGGCCCGGGCACCACAGTAGGTATCCCCTTCGCCGCCCAAATCGGCGTGCGCCTCACCTTTTAAACACGCTGTTTGGAGGTCCCGTTCCGGGTGCGGTACGCTAGATAGGCGAATCCAGCGTATTCCATACTGAGTCGGCACACCGGTCAATCATGTTTGAAAACCTTACAGAGAAGCTGCAACGCACCTTCAAAAATCTTCGTGGCCAGGGCAAGCTCACCGATGAACACCTCGACGCGGCCCTCGCCGAAATTCGCGACGCGCTGCTTGAAGGTGACGTCAACGTCGGGGTAGCTGACGAACTACTGGCCAACATTCGCGCCAAAGCCATCGGCACCGAAGTGATGATGCAGCTTTCGCCGGATCAGCAAGTCGTCAAAGTTGTGCGCGACGAATTGAGCGCCATGCTCGGCAAGCACGCCAAGCCGCTGTTTGCTTCAAAGCCTCCCTCCGTTTGGATGATCGTGGGCTTGCAGGGCTCCGGTAAAACCACCACCACCGGCAAGCTCGCCAAATGGCTCACGCAGCACGGTCATCGCCCGCTGGTCGTTTCCACCGACGTCTATCGCCCCGCTGCCCGCGAACAGCTGGCGCAAGTTGCTAAAGCCGTCGGCACGCACATCTGGCCCGGCACGGGCACCAACAAGCCGCTCGAAATTGTCCGCGGCGCCATCAAGGAAGCCAAGCTCAGCGCCAGCGACGTAATCCTCGTGGACACCGCGGGCCGCTTGCACATCGACGATGAATTGATGAACGAACTCAGCTATCTCAAAAAAGAGTTGCAGCCGAGCGAACTCCTTTTCATCGCCGATTCCATGATCGGTCAGGACGCCGTGCGCTCCGCTGGCGAATTTCACAAGCGTCTCGGACTCACCGGCGTAATCCTGACCAAGCTCGACGGCGATGCCCGCGGCGGCGCGGCGCTTTCCATCGGCAAAGTCACCGGAGCCCCGGTAAAATTCGTCGGCCTCGGTGAAAAATACGATGCTCTCGAAGGTTTTTATCCCGAGCGCATCGTCTCGCGCATTCTGGGCATGGGCGATCTCATGTCGCTCATCGAGCGCGCCGAGCAAGCCGTAGACAAAAAAGCGGCCGCCGAGCTCGAACGCAAGCTGCGCAAGGAAGAGTTCACGCTGGAAGATTTTCGCGATCAGCTAAAACAAATTCGCAAGATGGGTCCGCTTGAGCAGCTCGTCGATATGCTTCCCAAGGTAGGTCCGCTGCAAAACCTGCCCAAAGACGCCAAAGTCGATGAAGGCAAGCTAAAGCAGGTAGAAGCCATCATCAACTCCATGACCAACCAGGAGCGCCGCGACCACAACGTCATCGACGGCAAGCGTCGCAAACGCATCGCGGCGGGCAGCGGCACCACCGTGCAAGACGTCAACTCCGTGGTTAAGCAATACATGCAAATGCGTCAAATGATGAAGCAATACGGCGCCCTCACCGCCCGCGCCAAAATGAAAGGCCTGGGCAAACTCGCGGGTATGTAGTCTGTTCCTGCCGAGGAGATGTCCGCCGGCGAACTTTCAGAAGAGGAATTTGCAGCGTGGCTGCGGGCACACACCGGAACCGCACCCTAAGCATCCGCTCTTGTTAATCTCCCCGTAACACCTATACGCTATCTCTCTTCGTCCCGAGACAACCAGATGACTCGCATCAACCTTAACGATCCGCGCTACTACCTCAACCGTCACATCGAATGGTTGGAGTTCAATCGCCGCGTCCTCGAAGAAGCCCGCGACCTCGGCAATCCCCTTCTGGAGCGCGTGAAATTCCTCGCCATCACCGCCAACAACCTCGACGAGTTTGTCGAGGTTCGTGTCTCCAGTTTTCTGCAGCGCATCGAGCATGGCTCCGCGGAAATCGGCCCCGACGGCCACACCGCCGAAGAAGAGTTGCACAGCGTGTCCGCCGCCATGCAGATTCTGGTCCGCGACCAGTACAAATGCTGGAACGAAGAAATTCTTCCCGCGCTGGCCAAACAATCCATCCGCGTGCTCTCGCTAAGCGAACTCGATAATAAAGCTGGTAACGTAGCCAAGACCTTCTACGACCGCCGCGTTTCCCCCATGCTCACGCCGGTCACCGTGGATCCCTCGCACCCGTTCCCGCACGTTCTCAATAAAGCATTGTGCATTGCCTTCGTGCTGCGCAAACGCCGCGGCGGCAACGGCAAACCGTATTTCGGTGTGCTCACGGTGCCGCGCACTTTGCCCCGGCTGCTGCGCGTGCCATCACCCAGCAACACCATCGACTATGTTTTCTTGCAGGACATTATCTCCACCTACGCCCCTAAGCTGTATCGCGGATTTGAAATTCTCGGCTCTGCGCCTTTCCGCATCACGCGCAACAGCAATCTGTACCTTGAAGAAGAAGAAGCGCGCAGCCTGCTCGAAGCTGTTGACTCGCAAGTCGCCCAGCGGCGCAAAGGCGAAGCCGTGCGCCTCGAAATCGATGCCGCCGCGCCCCCGGAAATTGTCGATCGTCTGGTCAGCACCTTCGAACTCGATCAATCCCTCGTTTTTCGTTGCAAAGGCCCGGTAAATCTCCAGCGCCTCTTCCATCTTTATGAAGAAACGCCGCGGCCCGACCTGAAATATGGTTCCTTCTCGCCGCGCCAGGTGCGCATCGGCCACGACGCCGATTCCATGTTTGACGCCATT
>JBEKVU010000180.1:0-8087 GCA_049513775.1 Candidatus Acidiferrum sp. | reverse complement strand
CAGCGTGGTCAAACGCAAGCCGCGCTCCATCAAAATTTCCGCGCCAAAACATTTCTCTTCGCGCAGGATTCCGAGCAGCAAATGCTCGGTGCCCACGTGCTTGTGGCCGAGCCGCTCAGCCTCTTCCGCCGCCATATTAAGGATGCGCTTGCATTCCTGGCTGAGCGGCACTTCGACGGACGTGGAGATGCGTTCGCGAATGGTGATGCGCGCCTCGATCTCTTTGCGGATGCTCTCGATCGAGCCTTGCTGCCGCAAGAAGCGGTTAGCCAGGGCTTTGTCCTCGCGCATCAGCCCGAGCAGCAAATGCTCGGTCTCAATGTACGGGCTGCCGTACTGGCTGGCTTCGTAGCGTGCGAAGAATATGACGCGTCGCGCTTTTTCTGTATATCGTTCGAACACGATTAGCTCGCTTCTCCCCCGAGGGTCCCCATCGCCGAAGCTTGCGCCTCGCGAGTTCGCAGAACGCCATGTTCAAGCCCTACGATACGGTCGCACCGTGCGGCGAGCGCCAGATTGTGCGTCGCGATAAGCGACGTCAACTGATGCGCGCGGTGCAGCCGTTCAAGTAACTCAAACACAGCCCAAGCATTCTGCTCGTCCAAGTCTCCCGTAGGTTCATCTGCCAGCAACACGCGCGGCCCGGTGACGAGCGCCCGGGCTATCGCTACACGCTGCTGTTCCCCTCCGGAAAGTTCCCCTGCGCGGTGGTCGGCGCGATCCAAGAGGCCGACTTCCGCTAGCCACTTCCGCGCCACTGCCAGCGCTGAAGTGGAATCCCCGCCACGCAAAAGCAGTGGCATGGCCACGTTCTCCGCGGCCGTAAAATCGGGCAGCAACTGATGACGCTGCCACAAAAAACCAACGGCGCAATTGCGAAATTTCGCCAGCGCCGCTTCATCTTCTGTTTCAATTTTGTTCGAGTCGAAGTATATAGCACCGCTTGTTGGCGTGTCTAGCGCAGCGAGCAAATGCAGCAGAGTACTTTTTCCCGCGCCGGACGGCGCAACGATGGCCACCATCTCGGAATTCTCCAGCGTAATGCTCGCATCGTGCAAAACCGTCAACGGCTGTGCGGCCGGGCCATAAATTTTGCGTAGATGCCGCCCTTCAAGCACCGGAATGCGGCGCGGCGCCGCTCCCCCGAATACACCCACCGAATCTTGCTCCGATTGTTTTTCGCTGTGCGTCATCTCTTGCTTGGTCGTTTGCTGCGTCTGCTGCGCCGCGGTGCTGCTGCGATCCCCGGTATCGAGCCGCGGGCCCGATGCTAGGTTAGATGCTGTCTCACGCAAAGATGTGTGGACTTACTGCAGGCCCGCCGCCGGCCCGCGAAAGCCAAAGTGTTTCCCTTTTCTGGCGCTTTGTCGTCCACGTGAAACGGGCTTCCCGAGACACTTTTTGGTACCAAATCGGTACCCCGCTAACGCCCCTAATTTCAATCACTTGCAAGAACCTGCCGGAGGCTCCGAAAACTGCCATTTTCGCCCCGCTTCGTTGCCGCCCCATACCGCTGGTTAGTAGCAAACGGTGCGCCAAATCCTCTTGAAATGGCTGCCGTTTGGCCCGCCCTCGGTCTAGAGTTCACTCGTACCGAAGGATTTCCACGGGAAGCAGCCGCGAGGCCGCCCGCGCGGGCAAAATAGTGGCAGCTGTCGCGATCGCCATAGCCACAATGGTGATCCACACGCCGTCCATCGCGCTTGGATGAAAGGGCACGTACGGGACGGCGTAGACTTGCGGGTCGAGCGGGATCAGGCGATAGACTCCGGCCACCCACGAAAACAAATAGCCCACGGCCAGGCCGATGATCGTCCCCGTCGCACCAATGGTGATCCCCTGCCACAGAAAAATGGTGCGCACCTGTTCACGCCGCGCTCCCATGGACATCAGCACCGCGATATCGCGCGCCTTGTCGGTAACCGTCATGGACAGCACCACCAAAATATTTAGCCCCGCCACAAACGTGATCAGCCCGATGAACACCGCGGTAACCAATTTCTCCAGTCGCAACGCGCGAAACAGAGCGCGATTCTGGTCCATCCAAGTGCTCGCCACAAAACCGACCCCCGCGGCACGTTCCGCCAGGCGCGCAATTTCTTCGGCCTTTTCCGGCTGCTGCAGGCGAAATTCCAGCACGTTCACAATATCCCCGGCGCCGGAGAGGGTTTGCGCCGCCCCCAGCGTCATAAAGCACCAGTTGGCGTCGTAATCGTAAAAGCCTGAATCGAAAACGCCCGTAATGCGGAACCGCCGCGTCCGTGGCAGCAATCCAAACGGCGTGAGCCGCCCCTGTGGACTAATCAACGTAACGTAATCGCCGGGCGCCAATTTCCATTCGCCCGCAAGTTGCTGCCCCACGATCAGCGCCTCAATTCCATCCGCATCCGGCGAGAAATCCAGCTTCCCCGCCACGATGTGCCGCAACGCCTCGTCAGTGCGCTCTTCCTCAAGCGGCTCAATTCCTTTGCTCACCACCCCGCGGGCATCGCCTGCAAACGACATCAATACCGGCTGATACACCGCAGGCGTGACCGATTTTACCCCCGGAAGTCCGGCCAGGTTACGCGCCATCTCGTTGTAGTTACGAATGCCGCCCGCCCCCGGCCGCGTCAAAGAAATGTGCGCCGTCACGCCAAGCAACCGATCCTGCAACGTCTCGCGAAATCCCGTATTCATCGACAGCGCAATCACCAGCGTCGCCACCCCCGCCGCCACGCCCACCACCGAAAACAGAGTCACCAGCCGCAGCACCGCCGGCCGGTAGGGCGACCGCAAATACCTCCGCGCCACAAACCATTCAAATCGCATGGATTCGAGAACCGGTCATGCTCAAGTCAAAACCATTATGTATGTAGGGGCAGCTAGGCGTACTCGGAAAGTTGGATTGCCGCGCACGGATGGGGATCACTCCTCCCGCGAGATCGCTCGTTTTTCTGCCGGATGAACCGGCGATGCGGCGTTCGCTTCACCAGTACTTGAGAGATCGTGGTCCCGAGTTGGCCGTAGTTGCGGAAACAAAATCACATCGCGAATCGACGGCGAATCCGTCAGCAACATCGTCAGCCGGTCAATCCCAATTCCCTCACCCGCCGTCGGCGGCATGCCATGCGCCAAGGCGCGAATGTAATCCACATCCAATTGCTTCGGTACCTCCTCGCCGCCCTGCGCAATCTGCGCCAAAAATCTCCGCTCCTGCTCCGCAGGGTCGTTCAACTCAGAGAATCCGTTGGCCACTTCCATCCCGGCAATAAAAATCTCAAACCGCTCGGTAACCGTCGGATCGTCCGGCTTCTGCTTCGAAAGCGGCGAAATATCCGTAGGAAAATCATAAAGTATGGTCGGTTGCACTAATTTCTCTTCCGCAAAAGTCTCAAACAGCAAACCAATCCACTGTCCGTCGCTCAGCGCGCCCTTCGCCGCCGCGTAAGCCGCACCCGCCGCTTTGGCCCACGCGTTGTATCGCGCTCCCACGTGCGCCGGACCGCCGGGCGCAGTCAACTCTTCTGCCGTTGGCGCCGAAGGCGCCGCGACCGGCCAATATTTGATCACCGCCTCGCGCATCGAAAGGCGTTCCATCCCGGCGAAATTCAGCTCCTGCTCCCCGTACTTCACGGTGGTCGACCCGGTAATATTCTTCGCCAGCAAGGCGAACAACTCCTCGTTCAAATCCATCAAGTCTCGGTAGTTGCTGTACGCCTCATAAAACTCCAGCATGGTGAATTCCGGGTTGTGCTTGGTCGAAATGCCTTCGTTGCGAAAATTGCGATTGATCTCATACACGCGGTCAAACCCGCCCACCGTCAAGCGCTTCAAATACAGCTCCGGCGCAATACGCATATACAGATCAATGTCCAGCGTGTTGTGATGCGTCACAAACGGCCGCGCCGCTGCCCCGCCCACCACCGGGTGCATCATCGGCGTCTCTACCTCGATATACCCGCGCGCATCAAAGAATCGCCGCAGCTCCTGCGTAATCCGCGCCCGCGTAACAAATATCTCCCGCGATTTTTCGTTGGTAATCAAATCCAGATAGCGCTGCCGGTAGCGAATCTCCACGTCCGCCAGCCCATGCCACTTTTCCGGCAGCGGCAGCAACGCCTTCGACAAAAACGTCAGCTCTTCGACCCACACGGACAGCTCATTCGTCTTGGTGCGAAACAGACGCCCGCGCACCCCAATCGTATCCCCCAAATCCAACAGGTGAAACAACGCAAATCCCCCCTCGCCCACCACATCCTTGCGCACATAAATCTGTATCCGTGCACCGCTGCCCTGCAGATGCGCAAACCCCGCCTTGCCCATCAGGCGGTAAGACACGATGCGCCCCGCCACGCGCACTTCCACCTTCTTCGCTTCCAGATCCGCGGCCGCGACTTCGCCAAATTCCGCCACCATCGCGGCCGGCGTATGCGTCCAGCGAAATTCATGCGGATACGCTTGCAGGCCCAGGGCCTGAATCTGCTCTAATTTTTTCTGACGCTGTTCAAACTGGTCCCGCGGCTCAAATTGCAAGAAGAGAGTCCCTTCCGGTGAGGTAACAGGCGAGTATAGCGGCCCGCGCGCTCCGCAATCAACAATGGGCCATCCACCACCAAACATTTCCTCGATGCAGGTCGCTTTTTCCCGCACCGTGCTCCAACACATATGTTAATTGCGATTATTGCAAAGCGTGCGGCCCCGCATCCGGCACTGAACTCGGCTTCGCTGCCGGCATCCCCGCGCCGCCCCGCTCCGATTCCACAAATTGTCGGCAAGGTAACTAAACTCATTGCTTGCAGGCTATACATAACTACTTTTTTACGTTTACTCTTAATTTTATTATAATCCCCATCTTCGGTTGCACACATGGACGCGCAGCGCATCGTCGACCGCAGCCTGCGCCAAATCATGCTCGTGCGCGAACAGGCCTGTGCCGCCGAGGCAGGCCGCACCAGAGGACAGCGCGGAGTGGCATAAACGCACCGGCGAAATCCTGGCTTGCGGAAAATTGACCAGCATTCTGTGCCAGTTGCAAGCGAGCATTCCGCCGCAAGAGCGCCACTGAATCTCATCTCCTTCGCGACGCGGCGTTTGACGCTGTTATCCGTACTACTGCGCCTCGTTAGGACGCGCCATACGCGCGCGCGAGAACCACGGGCTACCCTTCGAGCCGCGGTCTTAAGGTAACCGCCTATCCATAGGCACACCTTGTAAATTCGCACACATTTCAGATTTTTGTGATATGCTCCCCGCCGTTGTCCTCTTGGGAGAGCCCCTTTGAAAGCCTCGACGTCTCGTTCCGCTTCGGGCGCTTCTGTGCATACCGATTGGTACGGCTGGCTGCCCGACGCCAAGCTTCATGCGTTCCAGATGTATTCGAACGAATCCGAAACCTATTACACGATGTTGAGTGTTTCCCTCGATGAGGCCATTAGCTTGCGCGACTCCGGCTCGCTGACCAAATCGTTCCAGGTCGTTGATGTCACTCCCGCGCTGTGCTCCCGTCTTGCCGCCCGTCTACAGGGTTTGCTCTCTTCGCTCGACGTGCATGCCCGGCACTTCGGAATTGTGCCCAGCGTTGCGCCTCTGGCTGTCGACAATTTTCGCGGTGCCCGCGGGCAACACTCGGCTCGCCTAAGCGCCCTGTTGAGTCGCATCCTTTTGTCGCAGCGAGCGCAGTTTCTGAGCAAGATCGCGGCGCTGCGCGAGATGCTGACGGAATTGTCTGCCGACTTTGCGGACGCCGCCGAGGACCTGGCCAGCGGCGCCGCCACGGACAGTCAACTATTATGGGTAACTCTTGACGACGATCACTTTGACCTGAACACCTGCCTGCGGGAAACCATGGTCCTGCTCAAGTGCTTCCTCCGCGTGCTTCCGGACGACCAGTTGCTCTCCTTCCAGGAAACCGTAGAGGCGCAAATGGCTCCTTCCAAAGTTCTCCCCCAACGCAAATCGCTCCGCCATAGACGTATCCCTCAGTTCGCGGCAGAATAGTCTACTGCCCATAAGTGCAGGGTCCCGGCACACTCGCGCGCTGGCTACCAGCTGTCGTACGTGCCGCGTGGCGCGTCCCGCTACACGCGTATCTTTTAAGCAAGCCGCCCCACGGCGAGGACAACTCAAAGGAGCAATCGGCGCATCCGAACGTTTAAATGCGCCGCTATTGGACCGTTGGCCCGAACTCGACCAGCAGCTCCGAGCGGGGTGCCTGCTCGGCAGTCACCCACACCATTGACTGAAGCGGATGCCATTCGCCTTGCGCAGGCGGGCGACGCCGCGGCCTTTGAGTTCTTGTACGCGCTTCATGGCCGTCGCGTTTACGCTTTATGTCTAAGGATGGTTCGTGAGCCATCCGACGCGGAAGACCTCATGCAGGAAGCATTCCTGCAACTCTTCCGCAAGATCGGGACTTTCCGGGGAGAGTCCGCGTTCTCTACGTGGCTGCATCGCATGACCGTTAACGTCGTGTTAATGCGCCTGCGCAAGAAAACGCTCCCCGCCACCTCCTTAGACGAGGTCACTGATCCCGACGATGAAACGGGCGGTCCGCGCAAAGACGTTGGCGCGCCGGACTTGCGGCTAAGTGGTGCGGTTGACCGGGTCAATTTGGAACGCTCCATCGACAAGCTTCCCCCCGGATACCGAACCGTGTTCACCCTGCACGATGTGCAAGGTTATGAACACAACGAAATTGCCGAGATTATGGGTTGCTCGGTCGGCAACTCCAAGTCTCAGCTGCACAAGGCACGCACTCGATTGCGCGAACTATTGCAGGAAGATATTCGCCAGCATGCGCGCGACGAACGACACGCCGCCAAAGCGCAGACGACGGAAGGCGATTGAGATAGAATTATGGAAATCGCAGGGTGTGCAGAAGCAACAAAAAGTTTCAAGCGTGCGGCCCGTAACTCGTGCTGTGTCTCGCGCGGTAATGCAGGATGATGGGCCATGAATGATTCCGTGGAGAGTGGCATGGGCAGCATGCACTGTAGCGACGTTGCAGACGTCCTTGAACAAGAGGGCCTCGCACCGCTTCCCGAACCCGCGCGCGAACACGTCGCGGCATGTCCCGCTTGTCAGGGATTGCTCGCGGACTTCGGCGCGATTGTTGGGGCCGCCCACGAATTGCCGGCGGAAGCCGAACCGCCCGCCCGCCTGTGGATTTCTCTTCGCGCGCAGCTGGAAGCGGAAGGCATTATTCACGAAGACTCACCCGTCGCGGTGGACGCCAGGATTGCTCCCGCCGCTTCTCCCTGGTGGCATAGCCTTTCCAGATGGTTTCAAGGCCGCGCTCTGGCCACCGCCGCCGTGGGCTTGCTCATTATGGCCGCGGGAATCGCGCAATTGCGCCAGCCTGTGAATCTGCAGACCGCTCCGCCTTCTCAAGCAGCGGAGCCAGCCCAAACGCCCGATCCGCTCGCCGCCTCCGGCGCCGCGCTCACCGAACAGGAACACGTGCTGCGTAGCGTTCAGCCCGCCGGCACCTTGGCTTCTTCCCCTGTCGACGATTCCCTGCAACAAAATTTGCAAACCTTGGACGCGTTCATCGCCGATTGCGAGCATCACCTCAAAACCAATCCGCGCGATCAGCTCGCCAGGGAATATTTGGCTGGGGCTTATCAACAAAAGGCCGAACTTCTATCCGAAATGCTGGACCGCGGCAGGAGCGTAAACTGACATGAGTCTGCGACTGATGGGTCGTCACATGCTTCCAGTGTTGGGCGCTGGACTATTCCTCTGGCCGGTCGCTCCTGCGCTCGCCGCTGGTCCGCAGCATTTCGAAAAGCATTTTCCCGTCAAGGGCCGCCCGGTGGTGGTCATCCAAAACATCGGCAATGGCCGCATTGAAGTGAAATCCTGGAGCAATCCCGAAGTTGTGCTCACCGGCACGCAGGCTTCCAGCAAAATTAGCATTGACTCTGAACAAGCCGGCGATCGCATCGACGTCTCCAGCACGCTCCTTGATACTTCCGCGCAACCCACGGAGATGGAAGCCAATTTTCAGCTAACCGTTCCCGAAGAAACCGAGCTGCAGCTGAAAACCCAGACGGGCTTGATTCTGGTCGAGCAAGTCATGGGTGATATGACGCTGGAAAGCGTCG
>JBEKVU010000179.1:0-8094 GCA_049513775.1 Candidatus Acidiferrum sp. | reverse complement strand
TCCGAGCAAGAGCCTGGCGTTTATGGTGCACTTGCGACTCACGGACGGCCCGGGCGGACCGGACATCGTTCCCGTATTCTGGGACGACAACTACATCTCGCTGCTGCCGGGCGAAAATCGCGATATTGCTGTGCGCTACGGGGAGATCAGTTCCGCGGCGGTGATTGCTATCGACGGTTTCAACATCACGCCCGCTACGCTCAAGCCATAGCGGTTACTCGTCAGCCGACGTCAGCTTGGTGTGGCGATCGAGAAAGCGGCGTCAAGCCGCCGCACTTCCATAGCGGGCACAACCAAACGCGGTGGGAAATTCATCTAATGCCCTATACTCGGGGAAGTGCGTCTCTACGCAAGTGTTGGCGCTATGAACTTGAGAGGTGCAGCTTGAATATTTGGAAAAAACTTGGCACAGCGTCGGCACTTGGCCTACTGCTGGCGGGCGCTGCTTCGGCCGACACGTTGGAATTGAAAGATGGGCGTGTGCTGCAAGGGCGTTTTTTGGGCGGGACGCAGGCGGTGATGCGCTTTGAGTGGAATGGCGAGGTGAAGACGTTTAGCGTGAACGATATTGTAGCGCTGACGTTTACGCCGACGTACCACGAGCAGGACAATGCGGCTCCTCCTTCGACACCTCCATCGGCACCCCCGCAAGCGTCGGCGCCGGGTACTTCCTCAGCACCAACGCAAGCGCAGGCGCAAGATCCGCAGAATCCGTCGGCCAGCACTCCGCCGCCCCCGGCCGATACGCCGAATGGCTACTCAGCTGATGCGCCTCCCGCTCCGCAGACTCCTTCTGCCCCGGCGGCCGCACCTGCGCCTGCTCCGGCACCCGCGCCACGGGCGCTGGTGGCAGGCGCGCCACCTGCGGCTCCGATTGGTTCCGTAACTCCGGTTACCCTGCAGCCGGGGCAATCCGTGCTGATTCGCATGATCGATGGCGTGGATTCGAAGAAGAACAATGTGGGCGACGTGTTTCATGCGAGCCTGGAGACGGATTTGACGGTGAATGGTATTTTGGTGGCGCGCCGGGGTACCGACGTTTACGGCAAGCTGGCGTATGCCAAGGAAGCCGGACATTTCGCCGGAAGCGCAGAGTTAGAGCTCGAACTGACGCGCATGGTCATCGACGGCACGGATTATCCGCTGGTCAGCGACGATTACACACTGAAGGGCAAAGGACGCGGCGGCGATACGGCGAAAAAAGTCGGCGGCGGCGCGATTCTTGGGGCCATTATCGGCGGAATCGCCGGCGGCGGCGCCGGCGCGGCGGTGGGCGCGGGTGTTGGCTCGGCGGCGGGGGCGGGCGTACAAGTATTTACGCGCGGGAAAGAAGTGAAAGTGCCCAGCGAGACGCTGCTGGAGTTCCGGCTGCAGCAGCCGGCCACGGTGAACGCGACGGCGCACTGAGGACCAAGATTAACGAGCGGTCCCGTGGCCGAAATCTCGTATAGGAAATGCTGCACGGCGCGGCGGGCGAACGTGGCTCGCCCGTGCCATTTTGGGTCACTTTCCTCATGCAGCGTCCCATTTTGGGGTGTTCCAATTCGGGACAGTTCGATTTTCGCCACTCCCGTTATCAAATTGTGAACATTCTTGTGCGTTTGGGCACACTTCCTGCTTGCTACTCTGGCTGTTAGTGAATAGGATACCCCCTCAAGTGGAGGTACGGAAATGCCGAAAGAAAAACCCCGAGTAAATATTGGAGAGGTCATTAAGAGCTACCGCAGCCAGCGCGGACTGTCGCAGGGTGACATCGAGCGCCGCACCGGATTGCTGCGCTGCTATCTTTCGCGCGTCGAGAACGGGCACACCGTGCCCTCGCTCGAAACGCTGGCGAAGATCGCACAGGCCATGGACATCTCGCTGGCCGATTTTTTCCCCGGCACGGAAACGCCGCGGGACAAAGAAACGCAGAAGATGCTGGGCGAGCTTTCTGGAGACGAAATCCGCTTCCTGGCGGAGATCAAGAAGTACAGCAACACGCTCTCGGACGGCGACAAGCGGCTGGTAGTGGCCATGATTCGCAAGATGGCCACGATGTTGCCGCCGCCGGGGCCGAAAAAAGCCGCTGTGGCACGACGCCTGACGGCTTAGCCGGTTTTGATAGCACCGGCACTCGGTGCAGCATGACGCAAGGGGACTACCCTTGCCCGCGAATTAGGCGCATAGCGTCGGTGACGCCGGTGTCTTTGCCCGCGCCGTTGCTTCCGCTGCCGCGATTCATCTCGCCGGCGGGGAGTTCGTCTCCGTCAGCGCTGCTTTCTCCTGGTGCCAGAAACAAGTTGGAAGCTACGGCGTGTTGCTTGGTATACAGGTCGTAGTAGCGCCCGCCCGCGGCATAGAGCGATTCGTGTGTGCCGCGTTCGATGATGCGGCCTGCTTCCACCACTAAGATTTGTTCCGCGCGGCGAATCGTCGAAAGGCGGTGCGCGATCACAAACGTGGTGCGGCCGCGCATCAAGTAACGCAAGCCTTCTTGGATCAAAGCTTCCGACTCCGAATCGAGGCTGGACGTAGCTTCATCGAGGATGAGAATTCGCGGGTCGGCCAGAATGGCGCGCGCGATCGAGACGCGCTGCTTTTGTCCGCCGGAAAGACGTACGCCGCGTTCGCCAACTACTGTCTCGTAGCCTTTTTCGAATCCCTCAGCGAATTCGTCGACGCGCGCGGTGCGGCAGGCGGCGAGAATCTCCGCGTCGGTGGCCTCGGGGCGTGCAAAGCCCACGTTTTCGCGGATGGTGCCGTCAAAAAGAAATGTTTCTTGCAACACAACGCCGAGTTGTGTGCGGTAGGACTCCAGCTTCACGGTGGAAAGGTCGATGTTGTCCACCAGCACGCGCCCTGATTTCGGAACGTAGAACGCCGCCAGCAATCCAATGATCGTGGATTTCCCCGCGCCAGAGGGGCCGACCAACGCGGTCACCGTGCCGGGCTCTGCGGTGAAACTGACGTCGTGCAGCACTTCCTTGCGTTCGTCGTAGGCGAAGCTGACGTCCTCAAGTACTACTTGGCCGTTGATGCGCTCCATGACCACGGTGCGCCGAGGATCGTCGTCTTCCTTGGTCTCATTCAAAATTTCGCGCGTGCGTTCGAGGCCGGTGATGGCTTCGGTAATTTGCGTGCCGATGGCTACAATTTGGAAAACCGGCGCGATGAGCAGGCCCAAGAAAACGTTGAACGAGAAAAATTCGCCCAGCGTCATGGTGTTGGCGAGCATTTTGTGCGCGCCCACTTCCATGATGAAGGCGCTGACGATGCCCATCAGACCCGCGGCGGAGAGGCTCATCAGTGACGTGGCCGTCAGCGTCTTCAGAACGTTGTCCAGCAGGCGCTGCACGCCCGTGGCGAAAATGCTTTCCTCGCGATCTTCCGCGTGATAGCCCTTGACGACGCGCACGCCCCCCAGCGATTCCGTGAGCCTGCCAGTGACTTCCGCCGTGATTTTCGGACGGGCGCGAAAGATCGGCCGGATGGTGGCGAAAGCTTTGTTGATGGCAAAGCCGAAGATCAGCAGCACGGAAAACGCCACGGCGGTCATGGTCACGCTGGTGTGAATCAAATACACCAACGCGATGATGGCAGTCATGATGCCGCCAACGAATTCGACCAGACCGGTGCCGACAAGATTGCGCACGCCTTCGACATCGCTCATGATGCGCGAGACGAGCACACCGGTCTTATTGGCGTCGTAGTAGGAGACTGGCAGCCGCCCGATGTGCGCCTGCACCTGGCGCCGCAAATCCGTAATCATTTTCTGTGCGGATTTGGAAAGCAGTTGCGTCAGCGTAAACGAGGTGATGCCTTGCAGAATCGTGGCGGCCAGCACGCCCAGAACGATCGGAGTGAGCAGGTGAATTTGCCGCTTGGTGACCACATTATCGACGAAAAATTTTGTGGAAGCCGGCAGCACCAGGCCGGAAAGCCGGTTCACGGCCATCAGCCCGAAGCCGACAATCAGCAAGCCGCGGCGCGGATGAATCAGTGCCCAAACGTCAGGCAGACTTTTCCACGCTTGCTTGCGCTTTTCCTTTTTTGTGAGCGTAGCTTCGTTTTCCGAGGGCATGGTGGAGGAGCGTTGGCGATGACCGATGGACGTTTGATGCCCGGGAACTCGCAATGTTATATCGACCTATCCGTTCTCTGGCTGAAGTGATTTCACTTCCACGGGCGCTCTTGCCTGTGCGGGTAGGCCTTGCCGAGGCTGAGGCGGCAGAGGCAAGAGTACCTGCGCTGCTCACTGATGAGCTAATCGCTGGCGTTGCTGCCGCGCGGCACTCGGGCCCCAGCCGACGGCTCGAAGCTCAAAACGCTGGAGACGAACTGACTCAGCGAAATACCCAAGTGGCCCAGCACGCGCTGCTTCAGCGTAGTGTAGTCCTGCGCGCCGCTGAACAAGTCTCCGACCAACTGCCGAAACACCGGGCTCTTGCGCATGAATTGCACCATGCGCGTGGGCACCGAAGTGCCCAGAAAGGAGCCGCGATAGAAACGCCTTACGATGCGCGCGGCGAATTCGAGTTCCGCCGAAAACGCCGTCTTTACGCGGGCGGGATATTTTTCCGGGCAGCCTTCCGCCAGCGCGCGACCCAGCAACTCGCCGGAACGCAACGCATAAAAAAGCCCCTCCCCGGTGAGCGGGTCTACACAGGCGGCGGCGTCGCCGATCATGGCCCAGTTGCGGCCTAGAACCGGACGCTGCGACAGAGTGTGTTCCTGCGGAGAAGGCAAGACGTGGCTATAGAATTTCGCGCCGCTGGCGGAGATTTTCTGCTTTTCGAGGAATGCGCCGAGATGCGATTTTAATTCCACGCTGGTGTGCGCGCACATGCTGCCGCAAATGCCCACGGACAAATGATCTTGTCGGGGAAATGACCAAATATAACCTTCAAAATGCGGCAGAAATTTTATGGTGATGGCCTCGGCGGTTTCCGGGACGAAATAGCCTTGCGTCATTTCGAGTTCATCGCGTTGCAGCGGACGCGTGTCTGGGAGCAGTTGATTACGCGCGCCCCCGGCGAGTACCAAGTAATCCGCATGGTGCCAGTCGCCATTAACGCAATATCGCGGTTTGTCGCTGGCCGTGTCGACGCCGATCACATGCGAGCGCTGTACCGTGCAGCCGGCTTCTTGCGCGCGTTCAAGCAACATGCCGTTCAAAACGGTGCGCGAATAAATCACCACGGGATGGGCCATCTTCATGGTTACGCGCTGCTCGTCGCTGGCGATCAACTCAACGGAACGCACCAATTTTTTGGGATAGGGATTCTCGAGCAGAAAAGGGAAGCGCAGAATGGCTTTGTGGGTCAGCCCGCCGCCGCAGGGCTTCTCCCACGCCAGATGTTCGTCAAAAATTTTTACCGCGTGTCCCGCGCGGGCCAATTGTTCGCCGCACATCGCGCCGGACGGGCCGCCGCCGACAATCGCAATCTCAGCCATAAGTAGTCTCGCGTAGAGCCAAGATTATCCGTTCCGGGCGCGGAACCCATGTCACTGTGGCCAGGGGGACGAGGCCAAAACAGGTGAAAAGCCCCTTAAAGCAGCGGGAAGATCACCAGGAAGAATCCGGCCAGAAGTATAGCACCGAAGACCGCTGCCGACGCCGGGGACCCGGTTACTTCCCGGACAACGTCCATGCCCCGGCGATGCGCAATGCAGAAGAGCGCCATGTACGGGGCCAGCAGCACGAGCAAGACCTCGCCGCTGTGCAGCAGCAGAATGCCAAAGACTAAGGGCAGCCACCAGAGCAACCGGTAGAACAGGGCCCAAAACAATCGTGTCCACCCGGGTTTTGCGGTGACCGGCCCCAGCAGCAGTTCCTCGGCCATCAGCGCGGGAAGTATCGTCAGAAAGAGCAGCGGGAAGCGTTGCCAGCGCGCGCCGTCAAGCCACGATTCGGTGGGCGACAGCTCGAACCACGCGCTGAAGAGCAAGAACAGCACCATGGCGGCGAACATGGCGCGCAACGTGGAAAAGTTTCGGAGGTCGAAGGTCTCCGTAAAGTGCCGCCAGTGCAGCGCGATCAGCAAGACTCCACTGAATAATAGAAATCCCGCGAGATAGTCCGCTTGAAATACGCGCACCACACGCAGCGGTTCCCAATAGCGGAGCAAAACCGTCACTAGGATGCCGACTAGCAAAATCTCTGCTGTCGCGCGCCACCACTGAACGGGCGAAACGTTTTGCGCCGATGCGACGTGCGATTGATCAAACGCGTTTTTGCCGGTGGCTTCCCGCAAGAACGGTCCGGCGATAATCAGCATTCCCGCGATGCCCAACAAGCATCCGAGCAACGGCCATCGGGGGGGAAGCTTCCTGCTTGCGACATGGCCCGGCGCGCTGCCGCTGGGCGCCGTTGGTGCGCCGGACGCATCGAGGTGCAAGACACTCGCGGCCCAGGCTTGCTCCAACCGCACCACCTGCGGCCGGAAGAGCAAACCCGCGTGCGTGGCGAAAGGCACCAGCTCGAAATGAGAGTTTACGTCGACGCCCGGAAGCAGCAGGTCACGGGCGTTTGCGGTCATTTGTTCCGGTTCGAGGGTCCCGCTGATAATTTCCGTGTTTGGCGGCAGGAGCGGTGGATTGTCAAACAACAGTACGTCCGGGGAGGTGCCGTGAGCTGCGCGCATCGGTGCCGGCGAAATCGCAATCACTGCGGCGACCGGCACGCGCGCGCCGATGCGAATGGCGATGGCTCCGCCCATAGAGTGGCCAGCGAGAATGGTGCTTTCCGGAGGAGCCAAGCCGCGCGAGCGCAGCTCGTGAAGCAAATTTTCTGCGCACTCCTCGTCGCGAACGGGGGAGAAGGGGCCCGCGGTGTGGCCATGACCCGGCAAATCCGGTACGAAAACCCGCAGGCCTTGCAGGGCGAATCCCTCCGCCAGGTACGACATTAGTTTTCGATTGGCGGCCAGGCCATGGAGCAGCACGACGGTACCCGCGGAATGCGCGTCGAGAGAGGTCGTGCCCGCAGCGTCCGCGAGCGGGGCGCTTGAAGAATTCGCTCCGGCCGGTTCGATGACCGTCGTATCCATTTGACAACCACCCGCCTCAATCCGAAACGTACGTTCGTGATGCGGACGAGGAAGCACCAGCGCGAATCCAACGAAGAGGAATACGATGCCCAGAAACGCGCGCAGCGCTAAGCGCCGCTGCTTCGAAGTTTTCTCCGGCGCAGTATCCGATGGCGGGTTCATCGCGACGAGCGGTTCCTGGACGCTGCCGCTGAGACGTCATCAGACACGTTCACGTGATAAACTGGTGTTTCGGAGTACGTGCTTCCTGCGGTGCTCTGCTCTCCCATGGAGATCCTTTGAGTTTAGGAATTCTTACGCTGGAACAAGCGATTCTGCGGTTTGGCCGCGCCAAACACAACGACAAACGCGATGCCCTCTTCGCCGAGGACTGTACCGCCGGGCCATCGATGGCGACGCACGTGGCGCAGCGGCCGGCGGGTCAGCGCGTGGTTTTCACTAATGGCTGCTTCGATCTCCTGCATCCTGGCCACATCCGCACGCTTGAAGAGGCACGGCAACTTGGTGACGCCCTGGTCGTCGGTCTAAACAGCGATCGCGGTGTGCGCGAACTGAAAGGACCGGGCCGGCCCATTCTTCCGGAACGCGAGCGCGCGGAAATTTTGGCGGCGCTCGAATGCGTTGACGCCGTGGTGATTTTCGATGAGCCCACGCCGCGCGAAATCATCGCCGCATTGCTGCCGGACGTGCTCGTCAAAGGCGGCGACTGGGCCGGCGATCAAATTGTCGGCCGCGAAGAAGTGGAAGCCGCCGGAGGACGCGTCGTCTCGATCCCCGTCGCGCCCGGCTACTCCACCACGGCGATTCTGCAAAAAATCCGCGATGGTGCGCAACCCGGCGCCGCGCACAGTTCCGGCGCGGCGCGAGCGGAGCGCTGATCCCGCACGCATGATATTCCCCGTAGTTCGCGAACGCCTCGAACCCGTGCTCAGCCATCGCTCGGTGCATGGAGCGCTGGCGGAGCTGCGTGCGGGCGGAAACCACGTTTCGCTTTCCGGCTTGCACGACGTGGCGAAAGCGCTGGTCGCCGCGTACCTTACGCGCGAACTGCGCCGCCCTGCCT
>JBEKVU010000178.1:0-8127 GCA_049513775.1 Candidatus Acidiferrum sp. | reverse complement strand
TGCTTGAAAAAGAAGACCACTTCGGTGGCAACGCCTATCAGGAGGAGTTTGCCGGTCAGCCATTCGCCACCGGCTCAGCGTACGCCTACAAAGACGACGACGGCGATCATCTCGCCGCCGAACTGGGCTTGAAACTTCTTCCCGTCGACAATCCCGACCCCACAATCGTAAATCAAACGTTCGTGCCCGATACCTGGAAGGCGGGACTCGATCAGCTGCCGTACCCAAAAGAAGTCATCGCCAGCTTCAAAAAATTCCGCGACGGCATCATGAAGCTCGATCTAAAGACGCAGGCTATGGAGTTGGATGCGCAACCCTTCACCAATTTTACGACGGCTTACGCGCCAGAAATCACCGAGTGGTGGGACGGCTACGGCCCGTCAAACTGGGGAGCAACGACCGTCGACACTTCGGCATACGTGGCCGCAGACGGACTACAAGGACTAATGACCGGCGACGATGCCAAGCGCGTCATTCTGCCGGGCGGCCTCGGCTGCATCACCCACCGTCTCACCGAAGTACTCCTGCCGAAATACAAAGAACGCATGCTGGGCGAGGCCACCGTGGTAGCGGTGGTGCCCGCAGCCGACAGCGTCAACGTAACCTATTTCCACGCCGGGCAACTCACCACCGTCACCGCCAAAGCGGTCATCATGTGCGTGCCGAAATTAATCGCCTCGCGCTTGATCACCGATATCCCCACGGAACAAAAATCCGCCATGCGCCACACGCGCTACGCGCCCTATCCCGTGGTCAACGTGATTTTCGACAAGCCCGTGTACAACCGCGGCTATGACACCTGGTGCCCCGGCAACAGTTTCACGGATTTCATCGTGGCCGATTGGACGGTGCGCAACACTCCGGGCTACCAGCAAAAGAACAACATTCTCTCGTTCTACACGCCGCTGCGCGAATACCAGCGTGCCACGCTGCTGCGTGAAGAAGACTGCAAGTCCCTGGCCGCCAACGTTCTCGCCGATTTTCAGAAGCTGCTGCCGGAATTTAACGTTAACCCGATAGAAGTGCGCATCTATCGCCGGGGCCATCCGATGTTCATGGCTACACCCGGGCAATTCACGAAAAATCGTCTTATCGCCGCCCACCCCATGGACCGCATCTATTTTGGCAGCGCGGATTCCAGCGGGCCGGAATCGCTCACCAGCGAATCGGTGCGCCTCTCCAGAGTGGCCACCGAGTGGAGCGCGCTGGTACTCGCCGGGAAACCCGGCGCCAAAGATCTGGCCGTGAAAGCCCTGCTGGCCGTGGGCGCGTGAAGCACGGCGCGGAGGCCCGTCACCGTTTCGCAAATACGGCGGAATAGGTAATAATGTGGGCCGCAAGGCAAGGCGCTCGCGCATGACCAAGGAATCGAACCCAGCCGCACCCCTGGAGAATCCGCCCGGGCGGAACCTACAGCTTCACGGCACAAAAGTTCCCGCGAAGAAACTCGCGTACGCGCGCTTGCGCAACGCGGGTATCGTCACGCTGTTTGCCATGGCGCTGCTTATTCCTAGAATTGTGCATCTGCGTCGCAGCACGCGTTCTTGGTTCGCGTTCCGCATCGCGCTGGCAGTGGTCGGTGCATCCTTTGTTTTGCTGCCTCTCGCGCTATGGGACAGTTATCTTCTTGCGGTGGTCGGCCTGGCCATGTTCATCACCGCGATCCTGCTGCCCGGAGCGCAGCCGGACACCACCGCCGACGAAAAAGCCCGCGAGCTCGGCGCGCTGGTGGTCGTCAACGGCGGCGAGTATCAGCCCGGCAACCTACCTGCTTCGCGCGTCATGCTCTACACCGGTGTAGAAAATATCTGGGCGCTCGACGAACATTTTCAGCCGCTGCTGGTGATTCCCGTTCGCGAATTAACCACCGCGAAAGCCGAATTTGCCGCCGGCACGTGGTACTTGCGCCTGCGCTGGGCGGATCACACCGCCGAACTTTCCTACCGCGGAATCTTCGGCGAACACCTGTCCCACGTCGCAGAGGGCACCGTGCAAAGTGTAATGCGCCCCGCCCTTCCCGTAATTCCGCAGCGCCGCGCCGCCAGCGCCTAGCAGCGCTCTGCGCCAATCCCCAGCTTCCCCAATTCATTTTTCTGTGCCCTGTGTGTTAAGAAAACACCCTCAATCTCGCCTAACCAGCGTCTTGGCACTCGATCAGTCAATTTCCCCCTCTCCACCGTAAACTATGGCAAAATAAGGCTATGGCTCGAGGATGGGAAAGCAAAGCTGTCGAAGCTCAAGTAGAAGCCGCAGACGTCCCGAAGTCTAACCCCAACGCCGGAAACAAGTCCGACGCACAGGTCCGCAGGGAACAGGAAAAGAAAGACTTGCAACTTTCGCGTACCCGTATCGTAAACGAACTGCAGGCCGCGACCCACCCGCAGCACCGCAAATCGCTCGAAGCTGCCTTGGCACACTTGGATGGAAAAATCTCAAATCTGAATTAAACGCGACTGGCTGTTGTGGAATCCCCGCATTTATTTTTCGCAGGCGGCGAATTTGCGCCTCACCGAATAAAATCCCCAGCCAAGCCCCAGAAGTCATTCACGTAGTAATGCGAAAGCACATTCCCAAACAAATAGCAGATACCCTGACAGGGAGGAATATCCCCGTAAATCGTTTTCCCGCGCGCAAAAATCTTTCGCAGTGATCCGTCGTGCAATAAATTACCCGCCACCTTGCGCAGCGGCTCGCAAGGATAAAACACATCGCCATTGGGATATACGCGCGGAAACATCGTGGGATAGCACCGAAAATCTCCAAAGCGCAACAGCGTTTCAATGCTCCGCGGCGTGCCGTTGATCGGCTGCACCCCATCGCGCCTCCGCGCAATGATGGTATCGACCAGCGCGTGATAGCGCGGATTCTTGAGGAGCGCCAGATTGGGCATTTTTTCCGTCTGCGCCGATTGCGCCGCAAAAACAAATCCCTGCTCGCCGCACCAATCGAGCAACCGCCCAACCTCGCCGATATTCCATTCCTCAATCACCGTGCTGATGGTGATGCGCTGCGCCTGACCCAGGCGCGCCCTGGCCGTCGCCAAATTCTCAAGCACGCGAGGCAGCGCCGCGGGTTTTGAAAGTGCATTCGTGGGGTCCGCCGCCAGCGCGTCCAGGCTGACAATCAACCCGGTTACCGCATCCAGAATGCGCGGCTTGCGGTCCAGCAGCGTGCCGTTGGTGATCAGCAGAAGCGAGCGAAATTTGCACTCATGGCGCGCAAATTCCACGAGCTCTTCGATGTCCGCGCGCAGCGTGGGCTCGCCGCCGGTGATTACGATGGAATCGGTTTCTTTGCGAATCCGCCGCAGCAGACGTTTGGTTTCCGCCGTCGGCAACTCAGCGCTGAAGACCTCCGGCTCTTTCTGCGTGCAATAGCTGCAATCCAGGTTGCACTTGTGGGTCACGTAAAAGGTAACCGCATAAGGCGCCACCACGTTGCTGCGCAAAATATGCACGCGCCAGGCATTTTGAAAATACAGGCAGAAATTCTTCGCCACGAATGGTGCGTGCCGCAGCATCCCGCGCACAATTTCGCGCCGCGTTGGTGGTTGCTTGGTCAGCACGCTGGCTGCGACAAAATTGGCGCGCTCGCTGGCAGGCATCTTCATGTTTTGATTATGGCTGAAGGAAGCGTAAAGGTCACAAGGGAGACAAGCCATCAGGCAGAATCAGCGAAAAAATTCGATCCGGGAACGAAGTCCGATTAATCCGTAAACACCACACCCACCGCGCTGCGCCCCTTCTCCGGGCCGGCGTCGATGCGCACCACGTATCCGCGCAGCCGCATGGTCTGCAGGCCATCGCTGCCCGGCGCTTCCATGGTCACCAGCAGCTCCGATTGCAGCCGCGGCGCGTTTTCCAGCGAAATCAGCGCGCCTTGCAGCGCCAAATCGCGCACCGTCGTTTCTTCCTCGAAAGGCCTGCCGCCTTCGGTAACCCCGCTCACCATCGCATGAAACTGCGCCTCGCGACGCATCGCCGTTCTTGTCCCCGGCAGATGCGCTTGCACGTGATCGCCCGGCGAGCCCAGCGTAATCACCATGCCTTCGCTCGCGGCGAACACGGAATCGAACTGGTCGCGCGCATTGCGCAAAATCGTATCCACCGCTCGGTCCGTCGAGTCCGGATCGTGGTGAAACAGCACCAGCGTCTTCGCCCCGGCATCACGCGCCGCAGCGACACCTTCTTTCCACGACGAATGCCCCCACCCGTGCCGCGTGGTCGCGAGCTGCTCCGGCGTATACTGCGCGTCATTGATAAAAATGTCCGCGCCATCGGCCAACTTCCGCAGATTTTTCTCCAGCTCCGCATTTCCAGGCTCGTTGTCCGTGGCGTACACCACCACGCCCGCCGGAGTTTCAATGCGGTACCCGAGGCAGCCTTGCGGATGGTTCAGCCATTGTGCGGTAATTTTATTTTCGCCGATGTGAAACGACTCTCCGCCGTCCACTTCGGTGAATTTTCGCGTGGCGGCCATCGCCGAAAGATCCACGGGAAAATACGGCATGGCCATCTGCGCTTCAAACACCTGCTTCAAACTGTCGCGCCCCAGATACTTCGAACGAAAACTATAAAAATGAAATTCGTTATCCGGCGCATAAAGCGGCGCAAAGAAGGGCACGCCTTGAATATGGTCCCAGTGATAGTGCGTAACGAAGATATGCGTGTGCCCGTGCGGCACGCTCTCGGGCCGCGACCAACGGCTGCCCAGCATGCGCAATCCGGTTCCGCAATCCAGAATAAATTGTGTTCCGTCCGGCGCAATCAGTTCGAGGCAAGGCGTGTTTCCGCCATACCGCCAAGTGGCGGGGTCGACCGTCGGCGTAGAACCACGCACGCCCCAAAAGCTCAACTTTGCTATGGGAATCTTCATTGACCCCGTTGCAATTCCCCGGTGAGGCCCATGCATCCACGAAAAGCGCCTGGTAAACAGCTTAAGGCATGTTGGCAGTCGACGCCACGAGCGTCAATCTCTTCGCACGCCGAAGTGTCAAACTGCCCAACAACGTTATCAACAACTACGCCTAGAGGCTGCATCCCGCGCCCCATGCGCGTAACATAGGAATGCATGGGCCGGCACAATCATAACAACGGTGACTCGCACGACTGCACACCAACCGCCGTTGCCGGACATTCCGACGCCCATAGTCACGCCGGACATTCCCATTCGCACGGCCACGGGCACGAAGGCCACAGTCATCCTCAACTGCGCCCCGCAGTCCTCGGCTGGGCCATCGCTGCCACCCTGGGACTGGTCGTCGCCGAGATCTTTGGCGGTTTGCTCGGACGCAGCGTAGCCCTCTTGAACGACGCCGTCCACAATCTTTCTGATGTTCCCGCCCTGGGCGTCTCCTACCTGGCCATGCGCTGGGCCGAGCGCCCCGCCGACGCCGAGAAGACTTACGGCTACCATCGCGCCGGCACCCTGGCCGCCTTTACCAACTCCCTGGTACTGGTCTTCCTCTCCATGTGGCTTGGCTGGGAGGCCATAGCGCGTTTCCGCTCCCCCGTAGAGGTGGTCGAAAGCTGGATGATTTGGACGTCTCTCGCCGCGCTGGCCGTTAACGGCGGCATCACCCTTTCGCTCGTCCGTGGCCGCGGCGACCTCAACCTGCGCAGCATCCTGGTCCACAATTTCGGTGACGCTTTGTCCAACATCGCCATCATCGGCGGCGCCATTCTAATTCACATCACCGGCTTGCGTTGGATTGACCCGCTGCTCGGCCTGGCCATCGGCATTTTGGTGCTGTGGTCCAGCATCGGTATTCTGCGCGAATCATCGCACATTTTGCTTGAGGGACGTCCGCGCGAGATGCGTGTAGAGCAGGTCGCCCGCGCGATTCTCACCGTCGAAGGCGTATTCGAAGTTCATGATTTGCACATCTGGTCGCTCGGCGGCGGCCACAACGCGCTCAGCCTGCACGCTCGCCTGCCGGACATGCACATGGACGAATGCGAACGCATCCTCTACGCCATCCAACAAAAAGCCGCGCAAGATTTTGGGATCGATCACACCACGGTGCAGTTTGAAAGAGCCGGCCTACCCGCAAAATCCGGCTACGTAATGCCCGAACCAGCCAAACCCGAAATCAAGCAGTAAGCACAGCTCCGATTTGGCATTTGTAGCACAGGTATCCCTGACTGGGCACTTTTGGCCAGCTCCTGTTGCACAGCCAATCCCGGATGTGCACTTCTTCCTTTTGCAATTGTTTGAGGCCTGATTCTAAGCCCGGAAGTGAAGATCAAGCTGGGGCTAAAAACGTCAACCCACGTTGTTGGTTGAACTGCTGCGTGGCATCCAAGTCCAACGCATCCCGCGCCACGCTCCGCCGCAGCCCTTCCTGCGTCACGTAATACAAATTCCCCGCTTCCCATGAATACGCCACCGCAAAAAACACCGACCCATCGCGACGCACAAAGACATACTGTTCGCTAGGCTTCTGCGGTTCGACCACCACATCATAAGCAGACACCGGCTGCGCCGCATAAGCCTGACTCCGGCGCGCCGCAGTCACATCGTCGTCGGGCCCAGGCCCGCTTGCGGCAGCTTGCGGAGCGGTATCGTACGGCCCAGGCTGATCGTCCGCATCCAAATAGCCACCGGCATAGGGCAGCAAAAATCCACCATCAAAAAACGGGAAGAAACCCTGCCGCCCAATGTTTCTGCGCCCCCGGTTGTTCAGCCCGGGATGCACCGCCGCGTAATGCACAAAATCAAAACCCAAACCAGGCACCGCACCCGTAAAATCCGGCAAGGAATTCACAGGACCAAACGCCGACAGTGTCGATGCGGTGGATGCCGCCCGTGGCGCAGCAGATCGCGTACTAAAAACGCGGCGTCCCGAAGTTACCGTCCCCACAGTGCGCCCTGGCACGGCCCCGCCAGCCCGGCCAACTGACCCAGCATACGCAGCTCGGGGCGCGCTAATCACAGCGTGTCCGCCACCCGCGGCGCCAGCTCCGCGCACCTGTGCCTGGGCGATATCTTGAGCAATATAGGGAAGAATCAGGACGGCAACTACAACCGCTAGGGTAAAATGGCGCATGCCATACTCCTTAGCACCGAACACCAGCTACACCTATAAGGATGCGCGCGGTGCCCGCCGGGTTTCAAGTGCCTTGCACTCCATCGCCTGTACCCATCATCCTCAAACCTTGCCGGTGGCCCGCCTTTTGCCCCGGGGGAAGGATGTGCTATAAACAACGGGCCGTGAAAAGCACCGCGAAGTTCCAGGTCGCAAGCTCACGAGTGGCAACGGAGGCGTCATCCCTGCTGACCCCGCCACCGCTCGTTTCTGCGCCAGCACAGGTTGTCGCCGCCGAGGAAGTTACCCAACCCTTGGCCGCCGGCGACGATATCTCGCGGTACTGTCCCGTCTGTTCGCAACGGCTCATCTCTCGCCGCTGCAAACTGATCTGCACGGTCTGCGGCTATTACATGTCTTGTGCGGACTATTACTGACCCTTGTTTTAGGCTACAGAATCATGTTGTAGGCCCCGCATCGTAGGAGCCTTAGGTCTGAGACAGGTTGCATCTTTGACCGCCGTGCGGCGAAATCTCGGTAACCGCCGCGTTGCGACTATGTGAAATCTGATAAGCTCTGTGGCTTCAGGCCGGCGTTCACCGGGCCTGCCAGCCGACGAGGAGGAAATAACGTGGCATTGAAGATGACGAATCGCGAAGTGGACGGCGTTGCGGTGGTGGCAATGGACGGCCGTATCGTGCTGGGCGAAGAGAGCAATGCACTGCGCGAGAAAATCAAATCCCTGATCGCCGAAGGCAAAAAGAAAATTGTCCTCAACATGGACAACGTAACCTTCATCGACAGCGCCGGTCTCGGCACCCTCGTCGCCGCGCACCACAGCGCCAAGACGCAAGGCGCCGGACTCCGCCTCTGCCACCTCGGCAGCAAGTTCCAGGAAGTCCTGCAAATCACCAAGCTCCTCACCGTCTTCGAGGTCTACAACACCGAAGCCGAAGCCGTAGCCAGCTTCGCCAAGTCCTAAGCAGCGCGAATTACCAGCACGACGTTTCATTCCGGAGATTCGCCAAAGGGCACGTACCCACGTGCCCTTTTTCCGGCCTGCCCGTTGATATCCGACGGCTACGAATCGGTTCTCTCCC
>JBEKVU010000177.1:0-8184 GCA_049513775.1 Candidatus Acidiferrum sp. | reverse complement strand
TCATCATCGTCGTCATCGTCGTCTTCGTCATCATCCTCGTCGTCGAGCAAGTCGCCATTTTCCGCAGCCGCACCCTCCACTTCTTCCTCTTCCTCCTCATCGTCATCGGAGATGCGGTTCAGGTGAACGGGATGAGTCTGCGACACTTCGAGCTCGGACTCGCACTCGGGACAAGTCAGGATCTCCCCTTCTTCGACTTCGTCTTCATCGACGTCGATTTCGGTGGAACATTTAGGGCAGCGGATCACGGCTCCATCCTCCGTTGGAATCTTCGCATGACGGGCCGGTACTTCGCGCCGGCTCGTTGCAGCGTATTATATACCGCGCTGCGCGAAGTCAAGCTTGTCATTGAACGGGCCAGCGCCATGATCAAGGGCACTCGCCAAACCGGGTAGGAAAGGGTGAAGGAACCAGATGGCGTCATCGCGAGAATACCCGGAGCGGCCGATCGTGGGCATCGGCGGCATCGTCATTCATGAAGGCCGAGCGCTACTGATTCGACGTGGCAGCGAGCCGTTGCGCGGGGAGTGGTCGATTCCAGGGGGCAGCCTGGAGCTGGGCGAGACGCTCCAAGAAGGGGTGATTCGCGAACTGCTCGAAGAGACGGGCTTAAAAGTGCGCATTTCGGGGATCGTCGAGATTTTCGAACGCATCTTTTTAGGAGAGCCACCGCGATACGTCGAAGGAAGACCGCGGCCGCGCTACCACTACGTGATCGTCGACTATTTGTGCGAACGGATCAGCGGTGAGCCGCGCGCCGGCGGGGACGCGCTCGAGGTAGCATACGCGCGCGAGGATGAACTGGAGCGATTCCACCTGACCGAGACGGCGCTGCGCGTTTTGCACAAATCGTTCGCCATGTACCGCGCGCGAGGCGGAGCCGAAAAAACCTAGTCCGCCGTATCTCTGGGCAGCGCGCCTTGCGTGCGTTCGCGAACGCGGAACTCGCGCAGGCAATCGGCGAGATCTTCGACAGTGAAATCCGGCCAGCGCTTGGCGAGAAACACAAACTCCGCGAACGCGCATTCCCAAAGTAGAAAATCAGAGAGCCGCTGCTCGCCCCCGGTGCGAATCAGCAGGTCTACCTCGATCGGGCTGCCGTGGTGAATCTCCGCAAGGATGTTGCTGAAAGACTCCGTGGAAAGCTGCGTAGCTTTATAAAAGCGACACGCCGCCATATAGATCGCTTCGCGCGAGGAATAGTCGACGGCCAGACGCAGATGCATGCGAGTGCCGTGCACGGTGGCCGCCTCGGCATCGGCGATGACATCACGAAGCGCGCCCGGCAAACGATCGCGGCGGCCAATGATGCTGATGCGCGTGCGATTGGCGATGCAACGCGAAGTTTCCGCAAGAAGATATTCGTGCAGGATATTTAGAATGGCGCGTACTTCGCCGGCGGGACGCTTCCAGTTGGCGGAAGAAAGCGCAAAGAGCGTAAGGGTGTGTATGCCGAGGCGTGGGGCCGCTTCGATGATGCCGCGCGCCGCCTCGGCTCCGGCGCGATGCCCGGCAGAACGCGGCAAGCTGCGGGAAGTGGCCCAGCGGCCGTTGCCATCGGAGATGATGGCGACGTGAAGAGGATTGCGCGTCGCCGGGGGCGGGGGCAGGAGAGAGACGATATCGGCGGCGGTGAGGGTGTGTGACATGTGGGTGGCTGAGCTCCTTTTTCTTAAAGACTCAATAACAGTCAAAGTACTTTATATTGCAAAGCTACAGAACAAAAAAAATTAGCGGACCTAGCGCTCGCGCGTGGCGCGGATTAAAGCCTCCATATGATTCAGGTAGCGTTCAAGAGCTCGCCGGCCGGCCGGCGCCAAGTGATACTCCGTTTTCGGCAGGCGGCCGTCGAACGATTTCGTGCAGCCGATGTAGTCGGCCTCTTCCAGCTTGCGGGCGTGGACGCTCAGGTTGCCATCAGTGGTTTTCAGGAGGGCCTTTAGCTCATTGAAGGTGAGCGAACGATTGACGGCCAGGGCGCTGACGATGCCCAAACGGATGCGCTCGTGAATAAGGCGGTCGAGATCGGTGGCGACGGCTTCGCGGCTCGCGCTGCGGGCCACGCTCTGCCCAGCGCCGGTTTCAGCCTCGCGCGTACGCGATCCGCGATCCTGCCGAGCTAGCGAAGATTTAGGCATAAATCCGTTCTATCCCCCGTAGTGGCGGGCAATCCACACGCCGAATGCGATATGCACTACACCAAATCCCGCGGCCATAAAGGCGTCGCCCCAGGCGGCAGGCGCAAAGAGCGCCGCAGCTCCCAATCCGATCAGGCAAATTCCCATCAAGGGAACGGCGCGGACGGAAAACGCGCCGCCCGTGACGATCGCCGTGCCATAGAGCATCAGCCACAGCGGGGGCAACACCGTGAAAATTCCCGCGGCGGCCAAGGCAAACGTCAAAAGCGCGCCGACAAAAAGCGGCGGCGCGAAGCTGAGCAGGAACTTACGGCCGGGACCGGAGAAAAGCGCGGACTTGGCGCGGTGCGCTTTGGTGGCTGCGGCAGGCGCGGCGATGGCGATGGCCACAAACGCTTCTACCAGCCAGACGATCAGCCATGCGCGCGGAGAATGCTGCCGCGAGGCAATGGCGGCGGCGGCAAGCGCGGTGACGCCGATGGCCACGCCGCCCCAACCCGGCACGCCCGTGAACTCCGCGGCACGCTCCATGGTTTCGCGGATATACCGCAGGTGATCGGCGGCGCGAGCGTCGATGGGGATGGGCTCGGACTTCACGGAACGAAGCGGACCGGCGAAAGCCATGGGGAGCATGGTAAGGAGCGGGGCTGTCGCTGTCAAGTACTTTATAGCGCAAAGTTAGTCGGACGAATCTAGCGTTGTCGCGGGTATCGGCCGGCCAGGGCGTTGGCCCGAATGATGAAGACGTCGGCGAACATTTGCAGACTGTCGCGCAACATGCTCACCTTGGTACCCGGCGAGTGCGCCCAGCGAACCGGTATTTCCTTGGAGCGCAAGCCGTGATGGCGCGCCAGGTAGAGCAATTCGGGATCGAAGCCGAACCGCTCAATGCGCTGCTGCTCAAAAACGATCTTGCACCGTTCGCGTTTGAAGGCTTTGAAGCCGCACTGGGTGTCCACAAACGGCAAACGCAAGCAAAGACGCACCACGGCGTTGAACACGATGCCGGCAAATTCGCGAAACGGCGACTGATGCGCACTGATAAGGCTGCGGTCAATGGCGCGGGAACCGATGGCCACGTCGTAATCGCCCTCGACGGCGGAGAGGAGCTTGTCGGCCTCTTCGATGGGAGCGGAGAGATCGGCGTCCGTGAAAAGCGCGAGGCGCCCCTGCGCTTCCAGCATCCCGTGACGCACACTAAAACCCTTGCCGCGATTGACGCCGTTTGAAATGATGCGCATGACGGAGAATTTATCGCGCATGCCTTCGGCGGCCGCCACGGTGGCATCCGTCGAGCCATCATCGACCACCAGTACCTCGGTATTGCGCTTGGACGCGCAGATATACGCCGCGATTTTGGCCAGAGTTTCGGGCAATCGCGACTCTTCGTTGTAGGCGGGGATGATAATGGAGAGGTCGGGTGCGGTCGAGGTCATGCCTGCGGGCACCCCCGGCGAATGACGTGAATGAGCGACATAGTAGCTGGGCCAGGTCGAATAGCCATCACATTTATCAATTCTTTTGGGCGGCCTGGGCGTGCGTTTCGGCCGGCGCCGAAGCAGATTCGTTGCTGTATTTGCGCCACGCTTCGGATTCGAGAATATCCGCGATCTGCGCGAGGGCCAAATCGCACTCGGCTTCCGTATTGTAGAAATGGGGCGAAATACGCACACCGGCTTTAGGGCGATAGTCGATGAGGATTTCGCGCGCCAGCAACTCTCGCGAAACCTCGGCCGCGTGCGGGCAATCGATGGAGATCGTGCCCGCGCGCTCGGCGGGATTCTCCGGAGTGTTCACGCGCCAGCCGCGCGACGCGGCGCCATCGTATAAGCGCTTGGTCATACGCATGGATTTTTCGCGAATCGCGGGAATGCCCACCTGATTGAGAATTAGGAGGCCGGGCCTAGAGGCGTAGAGCGCGGGAATGTGCGGCGTACCATTTAGAAAACCGAAGGAATCGTCGCGGCGGTCTACCGGACCAATTTCAAAAGAGAAAGGACGCTGGTGCGCGATCCATCCAGTGAGCGCTGGACGCAATGCGGTGCGCAAATCTTCGCGAACGTACAAATACGCAACGCCCGGGCCGCCGCACAGCCATTTCAAAACGCCTCCGACGGCGAAATCGACGTTTAGCGCGCGCACGTCGATAGGAAGGGTGCCGGCGCCCTGAAAAATATCGAGAATGACGCGGGCACCGACCTGGTGCGCGCGTTCGATGATGGCGCGGGCGTTGACAATGTACGAGCTGCGAAAGAGCACCAGCGAAATCGGAACAAGCAGCGTGGTTTCGTCGATGGCGGCTAAGAATTGATCCAGATCGATGCGCACATCGCCGGCGGATGGAACGATTTCGATACGCGCGCCGTTGCGCGCCTGCTCGTGGTAGAAGTATTGAATCGAAGGAAACTCGAGATCCGCCAGCACTACTTTGTTGCGGGGGCCGCGGAAATCGAAACAGGAAGAGATGACCGCCTGCGTGAGCGTGACGTTCTGGTGCAGAGAAAGCTCGCCCGGGCGCGCACCGATGAGCGGAGCGATCAGATCGCCGACACCCACGGCCATCTCCCACCATCCTTCTTCCCACGCGCGCACACCGCGCTGGCCCCAGGAATCGGCATAGCCGCGCATCGCGTCATAGACGGATTTGGGCATGGCGCCCAGCGAATTGCTGATCAGATAGGTGGAGCGCTCGAGAATCGGAAACTCGTCGCGCCATTTGAGAAGCTCGTCCATGAGCGTGCGCTCGCAATCGCAGAAACGTGGGATGAATGCCGGTACCACCAAAATAACACAGCGTGCCGAGGGTGGGCCAACGAAGCGGAGCGCGCGCGGCAACGCGAAGGCTCCGAGCAACGCATGGATATGCATGGGTACGTTGGTACTGTTTGGAATGATGCCGACGGACTATCGACGCTCGCAAATGCCCGGCGCAGGATGGGAAATGTAATCGGGAGTTTGGTCCCGCTGGTGGAGGTGAACATGGTGATTACTTGTTTGCTCCTGTGCGTCGGACTGCTGCTTGCGAGCGCAGCGGTTCGGTCGGATCAGCTCGACTGAGCTTCTGGTTGCGACCCTCCAATCCCCCACGCCCGAGCGGCCGGAACCCCCACCGGCCGCTCATTTTTTTGTGTTGAGAGAAGTCTGCAAGATCGGGTGGCGATCCCGTCCGGATGTAGCATCGAACGGGTTGGTAGAGGCTTGTTGCGGGCGCTTGGTCGCGGCTGAAGCCGAACCCTGCAGCAATAAAAAAGGGGCGGTTCGAGGCCGCCCCTGAAAACCACTTCACAGACTTCGTAAAACCACTTCGGTGACACACCCTAAAAAGGCCACCGATTTACTTTTGAAAGGGGGCTGGTGCAAAGCCCCCATTTCGCAATTGACGCCCCAAAGCCATGAATCGGGTCGAGGACCGATTCCGGCCACCCCGGGAAGCCAATCTTGTGCTTCGTTGGCTCGGAAGAGTGCAAGCCGTGTGCCAGTGTGGGGTTAGGGGTGAAGGAATCGAGAGGTAGTTGAAATCAGGATAGTTAGCATCGAAGGAACCGCTGATTGGAGTTGCCGGGCGGCTAAAATCTACAAATTCTCACATAGAGGCGACGAGAACCCTACAGTCTTTGGGAGAACCGCGGGGCATGTCGGCCGTCGGCGAGCATTCGGAATAACGATATTGCTAGCAACGAGATAGCAGCCTTAGCGGGCTTGGCGGCGTGTTCGGGACCGCGAGACGCCCACACTAAATCGATTAAGCCCCAATGGCCGATTTCAATGCCATGGCGATCGATTGGCTAAACCGCTGCACGTCGGAGTCGTGTTCGGCCTCGACCATCACGCGAGCCAGGGGCTCGGTGCCGGAATAACGCAAAACCACGCGTCCATTCTCGCCGAGCGCGGATTCCGCCTCGCTGAGGGCTTGGGCAACCTCCGGTAGCGCGTCCAGCGGCGGCTTGCTGCGGACCTTTACGTTGACGATGGTTTGCGGGTAGTCCTTGAACCCGACGAGCAGGTGCTCCAGCCGTCCGCAGAACGAGACGAGCGAGGCAACCTTGACGGCGGTGAGCAGGCCGTCGCCGGCCGGGCTGTCGTTGAGGAAGATGATATGGCCGGACTGTTCGCCGCCGAGGGCGCTGCCAGATTGCAGCATCTCTTCAAGGACGTAGCGGTCGCCGACGTTGGTGCGCGCAAGCGTGATGCCTTCGCGAGAAAGAACGCGTTCGAGGCCAAGATTGGACATGGAAGTAGCCACGACGCGGTTGCCGGGAAGCTGATTGAACATTTTCAGATAACGCGCGACGGCGAGCAGGACGCCGTCGCCATTGACGACGCGGCCGGTGTCTGCGACGAAAAGAGCGCGATCGGCGTCGCCATCAAAAGCTACGCCCAATTGGGCTTTTTCCGCGATTACGCGCTTCTGAAGTCCTTCAACATGCAGCGAACCGCAATCGGCATTGATGTTGCGGCCATCGGGCGCGTCGCCAATGGACATAACTTTGGCGCCGAGGGAGCGAAACAGTTCCGGGCCAAGTTTGTAGGCGGCGCCGTTGGCACAGTCGAGCACGATGCGAAATCCCGTCAGATTCGCGCCTTGAATCACACGGGCGCGGAGAAAAGCAAGATACTCGGCGTCAAGGGATTCATCGGGGGTAAGAGCTATGGCGGAGCCTTCGGCCAGGATTTGCTCGGCGGACCATTCGTTGGCTGCTAGATACCGAGCGATCCGAGCTTCGATGGTTTCTTCGACGGCGTCTGGAAATTTCATTCCGGCGTGAGAGAAGAGCTTTACGCCATTGTCGTGGTACGGGTTGTGTGAAGCGGAGATGACCACACCGGCCTGAAAATCGTTTTGCCGCACGAGGCAGGCCACGCCCGGAGTGGTGATAATGCCAGCAAACGCCACGGTGGCGCCGCTTTTGGCCAAACCCGCGGCGAGAATTGCCGCGATGTGCGTGCCAGATTCGCGCGTATCCATGCCCAGGAGCACGTTGGCGGCCCGGTCGGCGTCGTGCAGATGGTCACCGAGAGCGCGGCCGGTGGCGAAAAGCGTGCGGTCGTCCAAAGGTGCAATGCCGGGGACGCCACGGATGCCGTCAGTACCAAAAAATTGTTTAGGCATGAAGAGAAGGCCGGATCCATTTCAAAATTGCGCAAGCGTCCGGGGCCAAAAAAGTGTAGCACAGGGCGTACGTCGGCCTAGACGGAGGCGGATAGCGGGCATCGAAACCGGCACGAGTTGCCGCGCGGGCGGGCGGGCGCGATGTGTTACCTTGGAGCGCAAGAAACGATTCGCAACGGCTCGCGCTCTTGCGTGGGTCTGTGCGGCAATCGCAATCGTGGAGTGACCGTGGAAAGTCTGGAAGAACACGCCGAAAAAATCCGGCCGAGCGCGGGTACGACCAGCGTACGCATTTTAGCGGTCGGCGCGATTATACTTTTCTTGTATTACGCGGCCGGCGTGGTGATTACGCTGCTGCTTTCGATTTTGCTGGCATATTTTCTAGATCCCGCGGTGGAGCTCATGGAACGTACGGGCGTGGCGCGCACCATCGGCGCGATGGTCATGGTGCTGATTCTGATTGTGGCGCTGGCGGCCGTAGGTTACGGGATGTGGTCGCGCACCGCGGATTTCGCGGATAACTGGCCACGGTACAGCGCGGTGCTGCGCCAGGTGACCACGAGCGTAGAAGGAAAACTGAATGGTTTTGAAGGACAGCTGACGCCGCAGGAGCAAGGTGCGAAAGCCGCTCCCGAAGCGCGCTCGGAGCCGGGAGTGATCCACGGATTTCTCCTGCGGGTAGTCGGATCACTGTATGAGTTGGTGCTGGAGGTTACGTTCGTTCCCTTCCTGGTATTTTTCATGCTGGCCGGCAAGCGCGATGTGTGGCACACCACATTGCGTTTATTCCCTGCGTCACGCCGAACGCAGGTAAAGGAAACGCTGGATGATTTGCGCGTGGTCCTGCGGGATTACCTGGCGGGCATGTGCATCTTAACGTTGATCGTAATTGCCGCGAGCAGCCTGTTTTTCTGGGCCATCGGACTGGAGTACCCG
>JBEKVU010000176.1:0-8202 GCA_049513775.1 Candidatus Acidiferrum sp. | reverse complement strand
CAACGCAATCCGTTCTCCCGGCGCCACGCGCAAGTTCAGATTCTTGAGTACCAGCCTGCTACTTCCAGGATACGAAAAGCACACATCGCGAAACTCAATTCCCTGCTCAATCGGCCGCGGCGCGCGCAAGGCATTGGGCTTGGAGGTTACCAGCGGCCTTAGGGCAAAAAACTCCAGTAGATCAGTTAGAAACAAGGATTGGTCCGCAATGCTTGAAAACGTGGAAAAAATCATTTGCAGGTTGGAACTCGCACCGGCAATTGCCCCGGTAAGAAATGTCAGCGTGCCCACGGTCATTTTTCCCGAGACCGTTTCAAAGATCACATACACGTACGCGCCGTAGTAACCCACCGTGGTGACCAGCGAAAGCACCGCAGTGGCCCCGAGCCGCCGCTTCGCCAAGGCCACATTCTCGTGATACACGTCGTCGGAAAGCTCCGTGAAACGGTCTGTCAGATACCGGTTCAACCCGAAAAGCTTCAACTCCTTGGCGCTGTCTTTGCTTGCGCCGAGAAACCGCAGATAGTCGATCTGGCGCTTCACCGGGGTCAAGCGAAACGCCAGCGCATATCCCAAGAATGCGAAATGGCTCTCGCCGAGAAACGCCGGCACCACGCAAAGCACCAGCAGCAAGAGCAACCACGGAGAGAAAAACAGGATACTCGCCGCCAGCGTCGCCGTGGTAATCACCTGCTGCACGAGCAAGCCCATCTGCCGCATCATGCCCAGCCGGTCGGTGGCCTGCACTCGCGCACGCTCGAGCTTGTCCTGAAAGCTGGGATCTTCGTAACAGAACAAGTCCAGCCGCGAAGCGTGCTCCATGATGCGAATACTGATATGCCGGGCGAACTTATCCGCCAGCAGCGTGTCGCAAAAATCGACGATTCGATTCAGGATAGTGGCAAAAGACGCCAGCGCGAACTCCGCCGCCACCAGCCACCAGAAATCGTGGCGCAGCGCGTTGCCGTGCGCCCCATGCGAGACTACGGCATCGATGATCAGCCGCGTCACCGCCAGCAACGCCAGCGGTACCACCGCCACCACGGCGCGCAACACCAACTCCGCGCTTACTACCGCTGGGCTGGAATCCCAAATGATGCGCAGCACCGGCGGAATATTCTTCAGCGCCTGCAAGCGCTTGCCCCAGGCATTCTGGAAATTTTCTTGGACGGTGTCGGAGGTTACGGCCACGATGGTGTGCGCTTCACGCTCGAGAAATTCCAAATTGGAACTCAAGGTATACGCGCATTGTACACGCGATTGCACCGCCAGCGAGCCAATCGCGGTGAGCATTGAGCACTGCCTAAACCTGAGACACAATTCTGGAGAGAGAAATAGACCACGGGAAGAACTACACAGACAATACGGGCGAAACCTTAGGCGCGTAAACGCGTGGCGAGGCCCAGTGTGGACGCCACGGCAAAGACGCCAACGGCAGCCAAGTTAAAGAAATGCGTAAATCCGGCCAGCACATCGCTCGAGCCAAACAGCACTGCCAAAATCGTCAGTGTCACAAAGACCGCTGCAATCTTTAGATTCGCTGCATTCGTCATTGTTCTGTCCCCGCCTTTTGCAACGCGAACAACGCGGCAAAAGAGTGCAGTTTTGGAACCACATTTTTGCTGTTGCAAACAACCCACTTACGCGCCAAAACCGTTCGCGAATCCGCGCAATTTCTGGATATCCCGCGTAAATCTTTCCACCACACCAACTTATGCTTGTCGTCTGGCAGAGAAAAGTCAGCTTCGTGCCGGCTTTCGCAACGAACGCGTGCGTCTAGGTCCTCCTTGTCAAAGCTCTACACAGTCCCATGTATTGTCGCTGCCGCGCTCTGCCTCTATACCTGTTAGCACGTTCTCCTGCACGTGGGAACGACTCGTCGCCTTCGATTCCGCAACGCGGAATCACCGAACGACCGGCGGCGTGGTTGGCGCAGCGCTCAAATCAAATCCGGCAATCATCGCCGAAGGAGCATTTTTGGCCATGGAGAAACCTTACCCCCAGAACGAGGAAACGCCACTCATCGCCCGCGCCCGCCGTGGCAACGCGGAAGCCTTCTCCGAGTTGGTGCGGCGCCATTCGCAACAAGTTTATGGCGTCTCCCTGCGCATGCTCAAGAATCACGAGGACGCCGAGGACAACGTGCAGAACGTGTTATACAAAGCGTTCAACAACATTCGCCAGTTCGAGGGCAACTCGCGCTTTTCCACCTGGCTGGTACGCATCACTATTAACGAAGCGCTAATGAAGCTGCGCAAGACGCAATCCGATCGCGCTGCCAAGAGCACCGAAGTGCTGCGCCCCGATTCCGATGAGCCACTGATTCCCGACGTCGAGGATGGCCGCCCGAACCCGGAGCGCGCTTACATTGCCAAGGAACTCGCCGACAAAGCATTCCACGGCATGCACCCTTCGCTGCGCGACACCTTTATTCTCCACAAGGCCGAGGGCTGGACGAATCGCGAACTCGCAGGGGCTATGGGCATCACCGTGGAGACCGTCAAATCCAGAATTTTTCGCGCCCGCGTCAGGATGCGCAACCAACTACTGGCCATTTCGAAAGACCGCACGATTGCTGTGCAGGCCTAAGTTGCCCCGCCATAAACAAGGTCGCGCTACATGATCGGCTCCCCGACCGGCGGGCAATTCTTTGCCGGCATTTCCGGCGCTCCACAACCGGAGGAGCCATCATTGCCTCCACCGCAACCCGAATTACCGCCCCCGGGCCCGCCCGATCCGGAACTGCCGCCGCCGCAAGAACCGCCGCTCCCGGAAAGCCCGGACCCCGCGCCCGATTTCCCAAACGCTCCGGTCCTCGCGTAAAGATGCCTGTTGCGCCCAGCGCGTTCCTCACGCGGTCGGGCGTTCTGCTCAGCGTTCCTCGCTGGTATTGGGCACGTCAATTCCGAGGGCCGTGGCCAGCGCGATTTGATGGTCTTGCTCTTCCACCAGAATCTCGCGAATCACTTCGGCCATAGCGAACTCACCCAACTCATCGCACTCGCGCACCCGCGCGCGGTAATTGCGCACCGTTTCGTTCTCATTGTTCAAATCCGCTTGCAGCATTTCCTTGTTGACGTCGGTCTGCTTCACAGGTTTCGGCGTCACCGTGGGCTCACCGCCGAGGTAGTCGATCTGGTTGGCGATCTTGATGGCGTGCTGCAACTCTTCTCCCGCATGCTTTTCAAGCTCGCCGGCGATATTCATGTATTCGGCGCCTTTCAAGGTTTGCGAGTACACGGTATAGGCAATGATCGCTTGAAATTCGCGTGCCAGATCTTCGTTTAGATTGCTGATTAACTTCTCTCGCGTGATGGAGCTCTTAGGTTCGTTCTTTTCGGCAGTAGTGTGCGCCATGTGATCTCCTGAAGTACCTGGGTAAAGTGCAGTCAATAAAATGGTTCGCCGGCAAGACACACCCATACCGCTCGGGGATGTCGTCCGTAATCCCGCTTGGGATTTACAAGATTTGTTTCAATTAATCGAGCTTCGCCGCCAACGTGTCCAATGCGGTCTTTCCGGTCTTCAAAACCCTGGCCACGGTCTGCTCGCCCTTCTCGAACGCATCCTGCACCTGGTCGAGCGAGCGCTTGGCCTTGCGGCGCAAGCGGTAAGCCTCATCTTCAACCGTGTCGCCGATCCACTCGCGCGTGTCCTCGCCAGATTGCGGAGCGAATAGCAGCGCTATGGCGGCTCCCACGCCCAATCCCGCTAGAAAGCCCACGAGTACTCTTCCGGAATCCCTCATCGCGCCCTCCTGATTGATGTGCATCTGCCCTGCAAACAACATTTGCAGCGCCCGTATATCCTACCGCGCCAGCAGCATCGGTAGGATCAGTTTGTTCCAGCGTTGCGGCCGTTCCGCGTACTATCCTGCCGCGATACGAGTTCCTTGGCCACCGCCGGGTCAATCCGCGGACTCACGTACGTGCCATGCGCGATCACCACGTTAAGCGCTTGCACCAACTCTTGCTCCGCATCGGTTTTCAGCAGGTATCCGTTTATGCCCGCCTGAAACGCCGTGCGCACTAGCTCTGCTGATTCGTGCAACGTTAACAACAGAATCTTCACGTTGGGATTGGTCTTGCGAATCGCCCGCGTGGCCTCGACGCCGTTCAGGCCGGGCATCGAGACGTCCATCACGATCGCTTCGGGATTCAGTTCGCTAGCCATCCGCACAGCGTCGTTGCCGTTGTCGGCTTCGCCGCATAATTGCCAGTCCGGATCGGCTTTCAGGATTCCTTGTACGCCCCTGCGGATAAACGCATGATCATCCACGATCAGCACTTTAGGCACGGTCACCTTCGTACTCCCAACCGGGAGAGGGGGACCCACCCTTTGCGAGTTCTGACGTAACTATAAATCGCGGCTGCGAAATCAAACATCGTGCCATCCATTCCACGCACGTGCCTTTACGCTTCGATGATCTGGTTCTTGACCGCATAACGCACCAGTTCGCTCACCGAATGCAGCTCCAGCTTCCGCATGATATTCGCGCGGTGCGTCTCGGCAGTCTTTACGCTGATGTTTAGCGCCACGGCCACTTCTTTGCTGCTCTTTCCTTCGGCCAAAAGTTGCGTAATTTCCCGCTCGCGCGAGGTCAGCCGGCTGCGATACTCCGTCGGCGCCGCATTTGGCGTGCTTTGCTTGCGGAATCCGTTGAGCAGCATCTCCGCTGCGCGGGGCGTAAAAAACGAACGGCGATTGGAAATGGCCTCGACAGCCGCCACCAGGTCGCGGTCCGCGTCCGACTTCATGATGTACGCGCGCGCGCCGGCTTCCACGATGTCGTGGACCAGCTGATCGGAAAAATGTAGTGTCAAAATGACGATTTCGGTCTTGGGGAGCGCTTTGCGGATTCTGCGCGCCGCCTCCAAACCGTTCAGATCGGGCATGCTGACGTCCATGACTACGACGTCTGGCTTATGTTCTTCGGCTAAGGATACCGCTTCACGCCCGGTCTTGGCCTCGGCAACTACCACCCACCCGGGGTGCGCCGTCAGTAACTGCTTGAGCCCTCTGCGGATAATGTCGTGATCATCAGCAACAAGGATGCGTAAGTTCATACTCCCCCATGCCCCAACCATAACGAACTGAGACGGGCCAGACAAATACCATTATCCATGTATTTTCCGCTGTCAACCTTGCTGAGGCTGCCAAGAACACAACGCCCGAACTCACACTGAACATTACCCGGGCGGCGATTCCGGGTGCTAGCCCCGACACTCGCGTTTCTACATCGTGCCTCGCGTCGCGCTACACGCTTGCACTGATATCTTCGAGCCGTAATCCGCGGTTCAATAGCCGGGTCGGCAAACGGTGCAAACCGGGTTTCAGCAATCGCACGGCACCCGACAAAAGGGGGAAACCGATCATGATCACTATTCTTCTCGTAATCCTATTGCTGATGGCCGTGGGCGCTTTTCCAAGCTGGAACCACAGCCGAAGCTGGGGCTATTTCCCAAGCGGCGGCCTGGGCCTCGTCGTCCTGGTTCTCTTGATCCTGTTGCTCTTGGGCAGGGTGTAGCATAGGCAGGCCGTAGCGATTCGGCGCTGCAGGGCCGCGTAGGTGCCGGACTTTATGGTCCGGCCTCAGTGCGCCAGCCGTGCCGGTCGGCAGTGGCCTGTCACGCTCCGGACATTTTAAGTACCATTGCGCAAGCATTCGCGTCTCAACTCATTGGAGACCAGCCCCGCACATGTCTGATCGTTACGCCTGCTTCAACGAGACTCGTTCATTCATCACGAAGAGCTGGGACTCCCTCACCCGCACCTTGACCCGCTCGGAGACGTACGGCGACCCCAAAACCGACGACGAACCTATCCTCTATCTGCCCGCGGAAATGGTCGAGCCAGCGGCCATCAAAGACCTGCAACTCCGCTGCCGCGTAGACGTCCGCCGCCTGCCGGAGCTCGTAGCCATTCCCGGCGACGTCGACCTGAACAAAATTGAAAACGAAGGCCTCCTCTACCTCGAGCACCCCTACGTCGTGCCCGGCGGCCAGTTCAATGAAATGTATGGCTGGGACAGCTACTTCATCATTCTCGGCCTGCTTCGCGATGAACGCACCGATCTTGCCAAAGGCATGGTGGAGAATTTCTTTTTCGAGCTCGATCATTACGGCAGCATCTTAAACGCCAATCGCACCTACTACCTCACGCGCTCGCAGCCCCCGTTTCTTACTTCCATGATCCTGGCGCTCTTTGCCGCCGACAAATCTTCCGGCGGCCCTGACCACGCCTGGCTCGCTCGCGGCTACGCCTACGCCAAGCGCGACTACGACCAATGGGCCAACTCTCCGCACCTGGCCGGCGACACGGGCCTTTCGCGATATTTCGACCATGGTGATGGCCCCGTCCCAGAAATTCTCGGCAATCCCAACAACTACTATCGCGGCATCGCCCACTTCTTCATGCTCCACGACGGCCGGGAGGCCGAAAATCTCATCCTTCTCGACGGGCAAAAACCCGATCCACCGATCGTCGGGCCGATCTTTCCGTTCTTTGGCCACGAGAAAATCTCTGCCGATGGCAAGCCCGAGGAATCGGGCGACGTTCACCACCTGGCCCTTTCCGCCGATTTCTACAAAGGCGATCGCAGCATGCGCGAATCCGGCTTCGACGTTTCTTTCCGCTTCGGCAGCTTCAGCGGCCAGACGCACCACTACGCGCCCGTCTGCCTGAATTCTCTGCTGTACAAAACGGAATTGGATCTCGCGGAGATGAGCAAGATTCTGGGCAAGCCGGAACAAGCCGCGGAATGGCAAGCCAAAGCCGCCGCCCGCCAGCAGCTCATCAACAAATATCTGTGGAACGCGGACCGCGGCCTCTATTTCGATTACAACGCCGTCGCCAATTCCCCATCCACGTACGAATTCGCCGCCACGTTTTATCCTCTGTGGGTCGGCGCAGCCTCACAGGAGCAAGCCGCCGCCTTGGTAAAAAATCTCGCCATGTTCGAACAACCCGGCGGCATCGCCATGAGCACGCGCGAATCCGAAGCCCAGTGGGACTTCCCCTATGGCTGGGCCCCCATCCAGCTATTGGCCGTCGAAGGCCTTCGCCGCTACGCCTACCACGTCGAAGCCAAGCGCATCGCCGAAAATTTCCTCACCATGGTCGCCCAAAACTACGAAAAAGATCACACCATCCGCGAAAAATACAACGTAGTCACCCGTAGCTCCGCCACGCGCATCCGGGTAGGCTACAGCCAAAACGAAATCGGCTTCGGCTGGACCAACGGCGTCTTCTCCGAACTCCTTGCGCAACTCCAGTCTCAGCAACCCTGACGCGTCAGCACGCGATCACGCTGTGCAACAATACGTCCAGCGCACTTTTTAAAAGGACCTTTCCTCGGAGCGAACAAGTTGCGCACAATTCGTCAATGAACTTTCGTCTGAACAGGCCACGATTAACCGAGTGGCTCGAACCGCCCGCAATGGGCACCGGCGCACCGTGTCGGGAAATACGTTCAGTCGGCGATGATCGGTTGTGCGCTTACTTCACAGCATTTATCTGCACTCCGGATCGCTCGCCCTCGCTCTCTGAGGATTTGAGGGTGTCCTCCAACACAAATTTGGCCATCTCTAATGATGAAGCCCTCCCATCCGCTCTGTGCGTTCGAATTGAAGAACTAGGGCTTCTTTGCGGTTGAGAGTTCTCCGCTGCTCGAGGAAATCGAAAAGCAGAACTCGCGCCGCCGCCACGCTAACTCGGGACAGTTCGTGAAATTCCGTCCCTGGATAGCGAAATTCCATAGCAAAACGTTGAAAGCCCTGCCCTCCGAGCAATGGTTTCCACTCCAACCACACTCTTGCCGACTCGAGCGGTCTGCCTGGAACCAACCGCTTGAATCGCCATCCGACACACTGTCCTACGCAATACTCATTGACCGATTAAGACTCGTTCGTTAGACTCGTCTTGTACTTGGTAGAGGTGCGGACACCATGAGTAGCGCGCCACGCAGTTCCGATTCGCTTCGGAGTGCCGTGCAAAAGGGGTTTTGCTGTTGTTGCTGTCCGCCGAAGTCGCAGCGCTAGCCGAAGTCGCTGCGGTTGGGGTTCAGGCCTAAGACCTGTCCACTGTCATCCAGACATAGCTCTTGGTAGCACGGGCACTCCTGCCGGTGCACCCTCGCACCACCAATAAGAGCCATGAACGGATGGAGCGCTATCGAGAGGCAGCAGCCGCGTTAGTATCTTC
>JBEKVU010000175.1:0-8236 GCA_049513775.1 Candidatus Acidiferrum sp. | reverse complement strand
GTCGGTAGCCTTTCGGGTATTCCGGCGCTTATACATCTGCTCATGAGAGATGTTAGCGGCGTTTTTGACCATTACCGAATCTCCGCCAGGGCTGTATGGAATACGGCTTTCTGGCCTGATCAAGACTTCCGCAATTGGGATTCAATCGAACAATTACAAGAAATCGAAAAGCTCCTGTTTCAGGAATTGGTATTGGGAAAGCTCGCCAGAGAATGGCCGTTACAAAATCTGTTCGATGCCGCCATTCCATTCTTCTGCATTGTTCCCTCGCATGGGCACGGATCGCCAATCATGATTCAGAACCCACGACCAGGAGCACCCAGCGGCTATTGGGATCACCCGGTAAACCTTCTTCGGCCAAGCGATGCAGAATTGCATTTCATCGCGTTTTTCGACTGGAATCTAATGGATTATATCGATCTTCGATACTACCGAGTTCGGATCGCGAGCTTCGACGCTCACCCTGAACTCGTTGCCGTGAGGCTCTAATCGAGCGCGACAATGGAGGCGTGCGTCTCGCAGGCGGATAGGACGCCCGACGGCGACGAGAGACTGTCTCCAAATGCCCGATTAACGCGCTAATCGTCCATGTGGGCCCCGCACCCAAGTTTGCGATAACGCCTTATTGGGACTTAGCAGGGCTGTTGTCCTCGGGAATCTCCGGATACAACATCCATGCTACGCGGTCTTGGTTAGAGCGCTATCCACCCATTCCACCCCGGATGCTCGGCCATCCATCGCGCGTGCAATTTTTGTAGCTCTGGAAATATTGGCGACTCCGGACCAACAACAATCCACAGGATTTGCGGTTCATTGTTTATGTGCACGATGTAAGAGTCGTGGTGTTGTTCTTCGACTGTCAAACGTTCGCGTGATGAGGTCTCAATGAGACGAATTACATCCGCCAGGGTGACTGCACGAATGGCACCGCCATCACAAATCTTGCCAATCATTGTCTGTTCTGCAACGACTTCGGCCAGTACCTTCCATTCGGTGGCGTTCATCATGAAACCACCCGAGCGTCCGTTCGGCATTGTTGCTCCTCTTCATGCGTTCGCCCACCAATACGCCCTATAACTTGGCAACTTCTTCCAGAAAACGTTCGTGAAGCTATGGGTCAAGGACGAATAATCCGTCCTTGCTCACCACGAGATAGTCCAAATGCGGTTTGTAAGATTCCGCGACTATCCGGCCTTTATCTACTTGAAATTTACCCAAAATGTTCTCAGGTTCATGCTGCCTTACCATCGCTACGCGACCGTCGGTCACAAGCAGCGTCCCATTTCCCAATTCACGTGCAGCATTCATCAGACTTGGCGCCAGAGGGCCGTGTATCGCTATGACCCAGTGCAGGAATCGGACAAAATGCGGGTTTGGCTTCAACGTTTCTTGCGTAATGTCCAAGACGTCAGAAGGTAGGGTTCCGACTATCGCGGTGTCAGGAATCCCGCGATCGGCAACAGCGGTGGTTGAAATGAACGAGACGACATTGAATTTTCCTTGAGTGTCGTTCCGAATCGAGAATATGTTTAGTCCGCGAGCGTGCATAGAACCCAGTCCTCGGCGGCCCTGAGAGCCGCACCGGCACGATACCATCACCGCCCTGTGTTGTCCCGTGATGGGTGGCAAGTTCTGGTTCCGAGGCTGGCGGTTCGTATTTTCTTTTGTTTTCTTGGCGAAGTTGTCCTTATTTCGGCACGTGCTTGATTAACGCCGTTACCGTCCATGTGGATTCAAGTTTTCGATTAGGCGACTTATCGGGCACCAGCGTTGGACAGGTGCATAATGCCCCTGTGTCCGCCCCGCCGCAAACATTCCCGGTAGAGATTACCCGCCGCATAATTCGGATTCAGACCCTTACGCTCGTTTGGATGAGCATCGAGGCAGTAGTCTCGTTGGGCGCGGCTTGGATGGACCGCAGTCCAGCACTCCTCGGTTTCGGCGGCGACAGCGCCGTGGAATTTCTTTCTGCCGCTGTCGTACTCTGGCGCTTTTGCTCGCCATCGCGCGGAGATCAGGCGGAGCGGCATGCGGCGAGAATCGCAGGCGGATTGCTCTTTGTCCTCGCGGCATTTATTGCCCTCACCTCTGTTCTGACGCTGGCGGGACACGTCGAGGCCCGCCCCAGTCCAATTGGGATCGCGCTGCTCATCTTTGCCGCGGTGGTCATGCCTTGGCTTGCCAAGCGAAAACGGCGACTTTCAGCGGCCACCGCTAGCGCAGCTTTGAGGGCGGATGCTGCTGAGTCGGCTCTGTGTGGCTATCTGTCGTTCATCGCCCTGGCAGGTCTGACTGTCAATGCGATTTGTGGAGTGCGGTTGGCAGACCCGGTCGCTGCACTAGTTCTGTTGCCTTTGATTGTGCGCGAAGGACGAGAAGCAATAAAGGGCAAGCCATGCTGTCACGCGATCAGCCAGTCCTAATTAGGAGCAAAAGCCAAGTGTCCGGTAACGCGTGCGGGTTCAGGAGATCGACGCAACACTTGCCCGCAGTTTACTCGCCGGAGTCTGAAAGCTCAAAGTTTTTCGCGGACGTTGGTTTAGGCGTAGGGCGATCTTATCTAGTTCGAATTGTGTGTAGTGGGAGAGGTCGGTTCTCTTCGGCAAGTATTGGCGCAGCAAGCGGTTGGTGTTTTCGTTTGTCCCTGGTTGCCAGGGGCTGTGCGGATCACAGGGTCTCCGAGTTTAGGTCAACTGCAAAGCTTACGAAGGTCTCGTGCGGGGTGCGATTTCCGACTCCGCGATGCGGCCCGTCGTGATTGTACTCCGCGATCCAACGCCCGATCGAGGTTCGTGCTTCCTGCAAGCTGCGATACTCCGCAGTCCAGACTTCCTCTTCCTTCAAGCTGCGATGGAAGCGTTCGATGTAACTGTTGCCCTCCGGGTGATGATACGCCGTGCGCCGGTGGGTGATGCCCAGCCGAGCGAGTGTTGCCATAAAACGCGTGATGGTAAACTGCGTCCCGTTGTCGGTGGTCAACGTCAGGTGACTCTCGCGGGGCGCACTACAAATCGCTCTGTACTCCCTTGCAAAATCTAGGGCCAGGCCAAGAGAACGGGCCGAAAATGGCCATCTGATCTAATTCCAAAATCGGGCTGTACGAGAAGAACTTTTGGTGTATCTTCGGCCCAGCCATGTAATTGACTGTAACGTTGTGGCCGGAATCTTCACTACTGAGTATCGCCAGTGAAGAGATGCCTGAGGCACATCAATTTGCGCCGCGAAAGGACAATCAATGAGCCTTTACGTTGATCCAACAGGCGGAAATCCCACGTCTGATCTCGAAACGATATGCTGGTATGACGGAAACCTGGGAATGGGGTCGACTACCACGATCAATACAAGTCTCGGGTCGATTTCGGCAACTCAAGTTACTTACGCGCCGAAAGTCACGACCGGAAAGGCCACCGCGGACCGACTCTACACGCTGGTGAACACCGCTGCGGCGGCGGGTCTGAACTGGGGCATGCCGATTCTCATTACGCCGTTGAACGGGGGAACGGACCCGTATACCGGGAATGACCTAGCGGCCAAGGCCGGCGAGACCTTCTTGGATACTGCAAACCCCGTAATCCACGTCGTTTATGACATCAGCCAGTGCGGAGGCGCAGGCTTCTATGTGCTCGATGCGAGTGGAAACCACATCACGTTTCCCGGTTCGGTTCTCCTGTATCACGAACTATCGCATGCCTACCACTACGCAATTAACCAACTTCCCTACCCGCAGGACGTGTGTTCCGGTGTCTCTGGAGATGAACCGGCCGCCGAAGTCGACGAGAATGTCTTGCGCACCGAGCTCGGGTTGTGTCAGCGAAATCCTTGCTCTCATGACGGGGGGTGCGGTTCCGGGTCCGACTGCGGGGGGATGAGCGGGGCTCCATCGGGCGGGTCGCCGGCTTCCGGAGCTTCGAGCAACGTTTCCGGGGTGCCGTCTGGCATGAATTCAGGAGTGCCTTCCGGCATGGCCTCGGGCGTTCCCTCCGGTGCACCCTCAGGAATGCCGTCAGGCACTATGAATCACCCGGCCTCGGGAGGATCACCGGGCGGTTGCTTCATCGTTTCGGCGGCAACGGAGTCAATCCAATCCACGGAAGTCGCCACCCTGCAGCAGCTTCGCAGGCAAATCCGCGCCACGTCAGGACTGTGCGATCAATTGATCGACGGCATTCTGCACGAATACTATCAATTCTCCCCGCAGCTGGCCTCCGAGATTGAGCGGGACGAGCTGACTCGAAAGGCCGTCCTGCGTTTTGTGGTGCGTCCCCTGGTGGCGTGGTTTTCTTTGTCGCGCATCGTGGGTCTCGAGAAATCTGATCCCGATGCCGTCAGCATAGCCGCACAGGAAGTTCTGACGGTTTGCCCCCGTCACTTGGCTACGATCATCGTTCCAATTCTCGAAGCGGTGCATAAGCAGCGCCCCTTGCCGGTCGAGGCCCCTGAACAATTGTTTGCCTTTGCGCCGACTATTCAACAGGCGGCTAGCCTGCCGCTCGCATCGTGGGCCCTTCTCGACCCCCTCTTGCGAGCCTGGTCGGTTACCGTGCGTCACCTTGATGTGATAGATGAGGTTTCCCAATGGCTTGCGAGTGCTCCGGTTGAGCTCTTTGTTCCGTTGACCGATCCGGCCGTGCTCGATGCGGAATTCGCCACTCTCGCGGGATTTTTCGATTTTCAACCGGTCGCTCGGCTTCGCATGGGCTCGCGCTTGGCAGCCGCATTGCCAGACGTGACCAGCATGCTCCAGCGTCACGGGTTTATCGGGGGGCGAGGTTAAGATGGCCAAGAAACAACCAAATTCGAGCGGAACATCCTTGCGGGTTATCGCCGTTTCCATTAAGCGTCCGGCGTCCGTTCCCACTACATCGCGTGACGGCTTGGCAAATCTGGAGCTGTCGATTGAAGTTGAGAACGTAAGCGCCAAGGCACTGTATGTATGGACCAGCCGCAGGTCATACTCCTACAACAATTTGACGAACGTCCTAACCGTGTATCTCGCGGAACCCGAAGAGCAACTTCCTGCCAACATCAAGATGCTCTCGGATCACGCGCACACACCGGCGCAGGCCGCCGTCGACGCTAGGAGCCGCGTCACGATAGAAGTGGCGGTTCCGGCGAGCACCAGGCGTTTCACCCCAGGTAAAGGTCTCGGCCAAAGTTTTGTGGAAGACCCCATCGGACAGATCGCTCAGGTCGAGATTCATCTGCAATTCGCGGTAGTGCCCATCAAGTCCCGCGTCGGTGAGAATCCTTCCGACTATCGCAAGCGTCTCCGGGCGCATGGCGAGGTCGTAACCGCCGAAGTCACACCGACCATCGAAAAGGAGAAATAGATCATGGCCAGTATTAACGATGTATTCAATCGACTCGGAGTCGTGAACGATACGCTCAGCTGGATCTACAAAGCAACCACGCAGGTCCAGGCGGGCGTCACGACGCTGGATGGAGATGTGAAGGCCGGCACTACGGCGACCGTCAACGCGATCACCACGCTCGACGGGGACGTCAATTCGGGCTTCGCGTCCACCCTCGCCGCGCTGAAGGCGCTTGCGACCATCGAGATTGCCGCGGTCGATCTCCTTTATCATCTGACGCAGCAAGCCGACACCATGATTTGCGAGCTTGGGCAAATCTCGCAGAACACGTGCGGAATCCTCACGCAAATCACGATACAAACCGACTTGCAACAGGATATGCGTAAGGATATCGGCATGATCCTCGACATTCAGCAGGCCGCACATCCCGAAGTCTCGCTCCAGATCCATCGTTTGGCGGAGCTTCGCGCGAAGATCGACGAGTGCTGCCCGCCGACGCCGCCGGAGCCAGCCTGCACTTATCAGCCATGTCCCGCTCCGAAGTCCATCGGTGCTCCGAAGATGCCCGTTGTGGGCCAGTCGGGGCCCCCGACGAATTTGAAGTGACGCGGGTCCCATCGCGGAGGCGCCGCGGAGCTGGAGCTAAGCGGCGAAGACCACCGGCAGGCGCCTCGATCCCACTGGACATTGTTTACTCGCCGCTGATACGCGCTCCGCACCACGTGAGACGCGGCACGCGCCACGGCCGGATGGTCCGTAAAAATGAGTGCAACGTCTGGAACTGCCGTAACGGTATCCGTTCCCTCCTTCGGCGCGAACCAGTACGTGCGAAAAGCGGTCGAGAGTCTGCTCTCACAGACGCACAAGGAACTGACCGTGGTCGTGGTGAACGACGGCCACAGCAGCCCTCCTTGGAGGCAACTTGCTCACCTTCGCGACCCCCGTCTGGTTCGCTTCAATCTCGAAGAGAATCATGGTCCTTACTTCGTCCACCAGGTGGTGCTAGCAGCTTCAAACACTCCTTATTTCTTAATTCATGATGCGGACGATTGGAGTGCCGATAACCGTGTAAGCGCGCTATTAAATCAACTCCTCGCGAATGATTCCGATCTGGCATTCTCGGCGTGGCTACAGTACCTCCAGGACGAAAATGGAGCCTTTCACCCGGTTTCCATTCGCTGGCGGCGGAAAAAGATGCGCTCCACCGCTAATTCCATTCTCCGCCGGTTTCTGACGCTATGGAAAAAGGACGAAGCGTGTAAAGTGGCCTCCCGCGAGTCCTTCGTATTCGATCCTGTGTTGACGGACGAATTCATCAACCGTGCCAGCCATCATGGCGTCTTCCGCCGTACTGCTTTGCAGAGAATCGGCGGATGCTATGGCGGTTTCAGAATCAACCATGACACCCTGTTGACCAACCTCTTGTTGATGACCGGCCGCGTCTCGTTTGTCGCCGATCCCCTATACCACTACCGCATTCGCAGCGATTCCCTCAGTCACAGCCGTGCGACCGGCGCTCGATCGCAGGCGCGCACCCAAATCAGGGCGCAACAAGCGGACATTTATAAGGAAGCGTTTGCGCGATACCGAAAATGCAGCCAGCAAGAGATGACTCGCGAGGACTTGGTGGCGTGCATTCGCGAGCTAGCAACTCAATTCGTAACCGCGTCGGATCGCGAGGCCATTGACCGCGAGGCCGCCCGCCTCTCCGCCGTCATGCACCGATGTTCGAAATTCTCATGTCTAGACGAATGAACGCTGCGGAGCGCTTGATGCCGTCTTTTACCAAAGATTGGGTGAGTTCTCATGATGCGAACTGGCGTCATTGGCTGGCGAAGTTCGCCGGACAAGCGAATATTCACGGACTGGAGATCGGCTCCTTCGAGGGGCGGAGCGCACTCTGGTTCGTCGAGAATATACTGACCCACCCCTCGTCCCAACTGACCTGCATTGATTCGCGTTTCAGGCCTGCGTTCGAGCAAAATATCGCGCCAGTCTCCGCGAGAGTGCGCGTCATTCGGGGCCGCTCGGAAGCGGTGCTTCGCGATAGCGCATTCTCTACGGCAAGCTTTCACTTTATCTATATCGATGGCAGCCACGAGGCGCCGAACGTTCTCAGCGACGCCATATTGGCCTTTCCTTTGCTCGTGCCCGGCGGAATAATTATCTTCGATGACTATCGATGGAAATCGACGACGCCGGACATACCCCAATCGATGCCGCTGATTGCCGTCGATGCGTTCGTCAGCGTTTTTCAAAACGAACTGCGCGTGCTGCATCGGGGGTGGCAAGTCGCGGCGGAAAAACCCGCGGAACCCGCCGGCCAACGAACGTCGCGCACCCAGGCGGGAGCATCCTCCAACGTCAACACCGCAAATCGCGAGTCCGCGTGTGCCTTGCCCGTGAAGAAGCTGCACTTCATGGGAGTACCCCAGCTTTCCGCGAAGGCCTCGAGCAGTTTGTCAAAACCGCTTCTCAGCTTGCGCTCCGTCTCATGGAAGTTCCTCGGTGGCGTTGCCGGGCTGGCGACGGCACCGAGGCGCCTTTATCGAACCCATAGGAGCGGCGCGAAAGCGCAGGCTCCTCCGTGGGACGCGGCATATTGCATCAATCTCGATTATCGAGTGGATCGCTGGGCGGCGTTCAGGCAGAACGCGGACGCTGCGGGCATAACAGTCACACGCTTTCCTGCGATTACTCCCGACGTCAGCCCGGTGCCCGCTTGGTGGAGTCGGGGCGGTCCAGAGCATTGGGCTTGTCTTCAGAGCCATGTTGCGGTACTGGCGGATGCTCTTCGTAAAAATATTCAACGGGTTTTGGTATTTGAAGATGACGCCATTTTCCCGCCAACTTTGGTTCCGCAGGCCGCAAAGGCGGTCGACGCGCTGCCCTCTGGTTGGAAGGGATTGTTGCTCTTCGCTACT